>MNXK01000009.1 GCA_001872165.1 Anaerolineae bacterium CG2_30_58_95 | reverse complement strand
CCAGGCGCTGTCCAATGTCGGCCGCAATCGTGCGTTCGCCGTTCTGCCAGAAAGCCATCAGGCTGACGTACCCACCCATTAAGATCAACGCCAAACCTACCAGGAAGACGGCGATCTGGACGAAACCGACCACGGGGCTGCGATCCAGAAAGAAAAGCTCAGGCCGCGCCCCCACTAGAAAAACGATGAAACCGAGCAGGGTCACGCTCAACCCCAAGCGCACTCGAAAACGGGAAGGCGCCGCCTCAGGCGTGGTATCGGGGGAAAGCGATTTTTCCTTTTCAGAAGTTTTCATGAGGGCAAAGTCTCTCTGAGATGGCGCAGCCAGTTCCCGCCCAAAACAGCACCAATGTCGGCATCACTGTAACCTCTGGAGGCCAGGATTAAGTCGAGTTTTTGCAGGTCGGCAATCGTGTCCACGCCTGCCGGGACGGATTCCAAGCCAAAGCCGCCGTCGAAATCGCTGCCCAGGCCAACGTGACGGGCGTCACCCGCCATCTGGCAGATGTGGTCAATGTGCGCCGCCAGCGTCTCCAGGGTCAAGCCGTCGCGAGCGTCTCCCCTTTTCCAGCCGTAATCAAGGAACTTGCAGAAAGGCACCACACCGATCACGCCGTCCCGTTCGAGGATGCCTTTGATGATCGCATCGGAAAGCTGGCGGTTGCCTTCGTACTCCGGGATGATGGCCGCCGCGTTGGCGTGACTGGCGATGATCGCGCCGGGATAGCTATCGAGGGACTGCCGCGCTGCCAACTCGTCCATGTGACTGAGATCCAGCGTGAAGCCGATCTCGGCCATCCCGTTCAGGAGGGCGCGGCCGGCCTCGGTCAACGGACCCGGTTCACGCGTCCCGCCACAGAAGCGGGTGCCAGCCCAGGCCAGGCCGAGGATGCGCACGCCGAGTCCCCACCATTCCTCCAGCTCGGCCGGAGTCCGCACCCCCTCCGCCCCTTCCATCAGCGCCACCAGCCCGACCGGATGAGTCTGCGTCTCATCAGCCCAGGGAGCCAGGACCTCATCGAGATCAGTGACCGTGTGAATCAGCCGGAATTTATCAGCGTGGCGGTCGGCCAGCGAGAGATAGGCTTCGAGCTGGGCGCGGTAGAGGCGGTGAGCCTGCTCGAAATCGGAATAGACCAGCGTATCCCACTCGCCCAAGCGGCGGCGGAGCGGGGCGGCAAAGAGCGTGCCGAAGACGACCGCGGCGCGGGCGCGCTGATAATCGGGCCAGCCGAGCATGGTGTTGTCGTTGTGGACGACGGTCGGGGTACCCTTCTCGTGCTGGCGCGTTTCAGCCGCCGAACGGGTGTAATCCCGTCCGAGGGCGAGGATGTTCCAGGCCAGGTCTTCGTGAGCGTCTACAAGCAGGTGCATGGCAGCAATGATCTCAATGAGAGAGCGCACCTGATCAGGTGCGCTCTCGTGAGATCAGGCTTCTTCTTCGAAATCTTCCTCTTCAGAAGCTTTCTTCTCAGAGGCCTTCTTCTTGGGGGTTCTTTTTCTCTTGGGCGCCTCTTCCAGCGGGATTGCAGCCAGGGGTGTGTCTTCACCTTTCCCCAGGTCGAAACCCGCCAGGTCGAGGTCTTTGTAAGCGCCAGAATCCACTTTCCGCAGGCTCAAGCCGATGCGGCGCTGTTCGGGGTCAATGCGGATGATGCGCAGGGTGACCACTTCACCTTCGTGGAGGCGTTCCTTGGGATGCTCGATGCGCGTCTCGCCGATCTCGGAGATGTGAATCAGACCTTCCACGCCGCCTTCCAGGCGGGCGAACGCGCCGAATTTGGTCAGGCGGGTGATGACGCCTTCCACCAACTGGCCGACCTTGAACTTCTCGATCTTCTTCGTCCAGGGATCTTCGGCCAGGGCGCGCAGGGAGAGGCCGATGCGCTTCTTCTCGCGGTCAATGTTGATGATCTTGACGGTCACTTCCTGGCCTACTTCGAGCACCTCGCTGGGATGTTGGACGCGCTCCCAGGAGATCTCGGAGAGGTGCACCAGGCCGTCCGCGCCGTTGATATTGACGAAGGCGCCAAAATCGGCCAGGCTGGTCACGCGTCCGGTGCGGATCTCGCCCTCTTTAAGCTCTTCGATGACGCGCTCTTTGAGCGACTGGCGCGTCTCGCTGCTGGCGGCCCGCTCCGAAAGGATCAGGCGACGGCGGTTGCGATCCACTTCGATCACGCGGACGTTGATCGGGTCGCCGATCATCTTGCCCCAGCGCTGCTCGGGCGTCTCGCCGGTGACGGCCATACGGCGCAGCATCCCGATCTGGGAGGCCGGCACGAAACCGCGCAGGCCATGTACGGGGACGATCAGGCCGCCCTTGTTATATCCTTCTATCTTGCTGACGTAGATTTCATCGGATTCGAGGATTCTTTCGACCTCTTCCCAACCCTTCTGTTCCAGGGCGCGGGTGTAGGAGAGGACGATGTTGCCGTTTGCATCTTCAGAAGCCAGCACGAAGACCGGGATTTCGGCGCCGACCTGCATCGCTTCGCGCTCCGCGGCCGGGATCTGTTCCAATTCCCGCCTGCTGATCACGCCTTCGGACTTCGCGCCTATGCTGACCAGGAGCTGGGTCGGGCTGATGCTGGCGATCACGCCGGTACGGACCTCGCCCGGCTGCGGAAAATCCAGGGTCAGGCCTTCCTCCTTGAGCAAGGTTTCCATGTTCGTATGGGTAGGGGTAGTGCCTTCTGCTGGTGTGTTGCTTTCGGGCATGGCCCCCTGCCCGACGAGGGCGTCGTTTTGTTCCATAATCTAGGTGACTCCAGGGTTTATTAAAGATAGCTGGGATTATAAAGGCGAATTGGTAAGTTGGCAACCCCGACTTCCAGAAAATCGCCTCCAGCGTTTACCAGTCTGGCAAGAAGCAGTATAATCTTGCCTGGAGTCACCTATGCCCTCGATCTATCCCTTTACTGCCATCGTCGGACAGGAGCGCATGAGACGCGCCCTGGTGCTCAACGCGGTTGACCCGCGCATCGGCGGCGTGCTGATCCGCGGCGAGCGCGGCACGGCCAAATCTACGGCCGCGCGCGGTCTGGCCGCACTCCTGCCCAGGGTCCGAGCCGTGCGCGGCTGCCGTTTCGGCTGCGACCCCGACCAGCCCACCTCGTGGTGCACCGAGTGCCGCGAGCGGGCCGCATCCGGGGAACCGTTGCCCATCGAAGAGAAGCGCATCCCCTTCGTCAACCTGCCCGTCTCGGCGACGGAAGACCGCGTGGTCGGCACGCTGGACATCGAGCAGGCCATCCAAAAGGGCGAGCGTCACTTCGAACCCGGCGTGCTAGCGGCCGCCAACCGCGGCCTGCTCTACATTGACGAGGTCAACCTGCTCGACGACCACGTGGTGGACGTGCTGCTCGACTCAGCCGCCATGGGCATGAACATCGTCGAGCGTGAGGGCATCTCCTTTTCCCATCCCGCCCGCTTCATCCTGGTCGGCACGATGAACCCCGAAGAAGGCGACCTGCGCCCGCAACTGCTGGATCGCTTTGCCCTCTCGGTGGACATCACCGGCATCCGTGAGGCGCGCGACCGCGTGACCATCATCGAACACAACCTGGCCTTTGAATCGGACCCGGAAGCCTTCCGCAAGTTGTGGCTCCCGCACGAGGAGAAAATCTCGCGCCAGATCGCCTCTGCCCGCACGATGGTGGACAAGGTCAATTATGCCCGCCGCGACCTGCTCTCCATCGCCGCGCTGACCGCCTCACTAAACGTGGACGGTCACCGCGCTGACCTGGTGATTCTCAAGGCAGCCCGCGCCCATACTGCTTTCGAGGGTCGCACCGCAATCACGGACCGCGATATCGCCCTGGCCGCCGAGCTGGCCCTGCCGCACCGCATCAAGCGCGGCCCCTTCCACCAGACCGAGATCTCGCCTGAGCAGTTGCAGGAACGCATCGAACAGTTGCAAGGCTCGTCTTCGGAAGGCGAACCCTCTGAGCCGGAGCCGAAAGAAGCCGAGGCCGAGGCGCAAAAAAAAAAGTCATAACTGAAAGCGCCGAGCAGGAAACCCCTGACCAGCCGCCCACTGAGCCTGGGCCGCAAAAGACCGTCTTCGATGCGCACAACACCCACTGGTGGGATGGCGGCCAGAAGGTCAAGATCGGGGAAACGTTCGAGCCGCGCAAGCTGGATACCCCCCTGGATAAACTCGCCCGCCGCCACGCCGGACGGCGTTCACGCACGCACACCGAGCGCAAGCGCGGCCGCTACGTCCAGGCGCGCCCGGCCAATGGCAAGACCGATGACGTGGCCTTCGACGCCACTTTCCGCGCGGCTGCCCCTTACCAGAAACGCCGCACCGAGCAGCGTAAACGCGTGGCGTTGGCCATCCAGAAGAGCGACTTGCAGCGCAAGGTGCGGGTCAAGAAGACCGCCAATCTGGTGCTCTTCCTGGTGGATGCTTCGTGGTCCATGGCCGTGGCCGAGCGCATGGCCGCCACCAAAGGCGCGATCCTGTCCCTGCTGACTGACGCCTACCAGCGCCGCGACCGGGTGGGATTGGTCGTCTTCCAGAAAGACCGCGCCACGCTCATCCTGCCCCCCACGACCTCCGTAATGCTCGCCCAACGCGCCCTGGCCGATATCCCCGTCGGAGGCAAGACGCCGCTCGCAGCCGGATTGCTCCTGGCCTACGACGTGCTCACACAAGAACAGATCATCCACCCGGATGTGGAACCGCTGCTGCTCGTCCTGACGGATGGCGCCGGGAACGTCTCCATCGGCGTGCTGCCGCCCCAGGAGGAGGCGTACCAATTCGCCGAGCAGATCGCGGCGCGCAATTTCCGCAGTGTGGTCATCAACATGGAGCACGCCTCCTTCGATCAAGGCCTGGCGCAGGCGTTGGCCGACCACCTCGAAGCCCCGTGCTACACGTTGAACGAACTCAAGGCCGAAAATCTATACCAGACCGTTCGCCAAGAAATGAGCGAGCCGCGCAAGCCATAAGAATTGCCAGGAACCCGTTTTCTCAGAGAAAACGGGTTCCTTTTTATTCCGTGGAGCATCCCACCTCAATTCGACTACAACGAGTTTCCGCAATACGGGCAGTTCTTCCAGTCAGGTTGAACCACTTTGCCGCACTGCGTACACGCCCGGCCAGGAACTGGAGCCTGCGTCCCTTTCAGCGCCTTGACCGCCCACAGGATGCCGAGAACCAGCATGACCAGGAACGCCAGCGGGATCAGTCCCATGAAGATCATGCCGAATGGCATGAAGCCAAATGAACTGATGCCATAGCCCATCATGGGCATCCGGCCGGTATGCCAGCCATAGGCCGCGTACTGCGGGCCAATGAAGCGGGACAAAATCCCCAGGCCGAAGAAAACGACTTGGACGAAACGCGATATACTTCGAGCATGTCAAACCTGATTGGCATCTTCGGCGGGACGTTCGACCCGCCCCATCTCGGACACCTGATCCTGGCCGCTGAGGCCTGTCAACAGCTCGGCCTGAGACGGCTGCTGTGGGTGCTCACGCCCATCCCTCCCCACAAACTCGACCAAACCATCACCCCCAGCGAACACCGCCTGGCCATGCTCCAGCTTGCCATTGCC
>MNXK01000022.1 GCA_001872165.1 Anaerolineae bacterium CG2_30_58_95 | reverse complement strand
ATTTGACCTGCCGCTTGCTGAGATTGGCATACCAGGGTTGCAACTGACGCACCATGAACAGATCCTGGAGCAAGTCCACATAACGTCGCGTTGTACTTTGGCTGACTTCCAAGGCGCGGGCGGCTTCGGCAGCGTTCCAAATCTGTCCGTGATAGTGCGCCAGTAGACTCCAAAAACGGAACAGAGTAGCGGATGGAATACTGAAACCGAACTGGGGAATATCGCGTTCGAGCAAGGCGCGTACAAAATCTTTGCGCCAGTCCAGGCTTTCCTGCTGCGCTATTTCCTCAGGGGAGGGCGTGGCGGTTGGCGCAACGCCATACGTGTTCGCGGCAAACGTGTTTTCTTCGGGTTCCTGGGGGCGGTCGGTGATGACCACCGTGATTCCCACCAGGTCGCCGGGGTGGACGCTTGCGAGGTCAGGGGCGATGACATTCTAGGCGTCCAGCGGGAATGGGAAAAGGCTGCCTTCCGGGTAGAGGGTCAGGGTGGATGACAAGCGCGTGTCTGCGCTGGCGGGCGCAAGGATGGCGTTCTTGAGCAGCGGCTGATCCGCCGAATGAGGCAGGGTGACTACGCCGCCAATGACGCCATCCACGTCTGCCGCGGTGAAGTACAGGGTGGTGCTGTCGTCTGCTAAGGTAATCAACCCGGCATTGTCAAAACAGCCATAATGGGGCAAAATAGGCACTAGCTTTACACAGAAGGACAATCATGCTCATCCTCCATGCACATTGGCAGCCGCCGCTGACTCCTGCTGAAACAGGCGGCGTCTTATTCTGGGCGGAGACGGAAGACGCCGAACCTCCGGCCAGCAGGCGCGGGCGGCTGGCAAAGAATCCCAGGCCGAAAGATCATCCCTTTTACGCGCCTGCTTCAGAACTGCGGGCTTCGCTCAACCGGACGGGAAAAGAAGTCACCGCTGTTTTGCGCCTGCCGACCACCCGCACCGGCCCCCTGCCATCCCCCGAATTGCCCCACGTCTGGGAGTTGGATAAGGAAACACCTCCTACTTTAGTCTCCTGGATCGTACAGGGAATCTGGCTGACGCCCGCCGAGGCAGTATCTGCCCTGTTGGATTTATCCACCGCTGGACAGGGGAACGCGGCGGGTTTCGTGCCCGCGGCCAGTTTCCGTTTCTGGAGCCGCACCGCGGCCTTGGCAATGGAGACACTGGCAGCACACAAGATCGTGCCAGTGCTTGTCCCGGCAGATGCAGACGGCAAAACCTTCCACGCCCGCTGGTTACCAGTGCTCGACAGCCCGCGCGACAGCCAGCGCCTGGCGCAATTGGAATCTGCCATGCCGCCCGTCTGCCGCGCAGAAATTTCCGAAGAAAGGGCAACTTCATCCCCGAGAAGCCTGCTCACCAGTTTCCTCAACACCACCTGCGACGCCCTCGCCCGCCAGTGGGGAAAACCCGCCGCGCCGGCCTTCTACCGGGGAGATGACGCCCCTGCCTACCGCTGGATCGAAGCGCTATTCGGCGAAAACCCCACCGTCAAGGCCTCGCCAGCCCAGTTGCAGGGTTTGGCCTCCAGCCAGCGCGCCTGGATGCGCAACCTGCACGTCGCCGGGGACGCTGCCTTCCGGATTGCTTTCCGAATCGAAACACCCCCAGCGCAAAACGAGGCCTGGGAATTGCACTACCTGCTGCAGGCCAGCGATGATCCCAGCCTGCTTATCCCGGCAGAACAGGTTTGGAAGAAGACCGGCAGCGTCATCAGCAAGCTGGGACGCAAATTCGAGAACCCGCAGGAGAAACTGCTGGCTGGACTGGGATACGCAGCACGCCTGTTCCCGCCGCTGGCGCAGAGCCTGAAGAGCAAGCGTCCCTCTGGCCTGGAACTCAATGCCCAAGGAGCATATACCTTCTTACGCGAGACAGCTCCCATCCTGGAAGGCGCCGGGTTCGGCTTGCTCGTACCGCCCTGGTGGAACCGTCCGGGGGCGCGGCTGGGGTTGAAAGTCAAAATGAAATCCCAGAAAGGCAAGGATGCCGTTGCCAAAGGAATAATGACGTTGGAGAACCTGGTCAGCTACGAGTGGCAGTTATCGCTGGGCGGGACAACCCTGACCGAGGAAGAGTTCCAGGTGTTGGCGGCGCTCAAATCACCGCTGGTGCAGGTGCGCGGCCAGTGGGTGACACTTGATCCGCAACAAATCGAAGCCGCGATCCAGTTCTGGGAGAAACAGCAAACCGCCGGGGAGATCGGGCTGCTGGAAGCATTGCAATACAGCCTGGGCGGTGCGACCGAAAAAGACGGCTTGCCCATCGAGGAAGTCATCTCCGAAGGCTGGCTGGCGGAGTGGCTGGAACGGTTCAAGGTTTCGGAGAAGATGAACGAACTGCCCCAGCCGGACGGGTTGCACGGCGAGCTGCGCCCTTACCAGCGATTTGGGTACTCCTGGCTGAGTTTCCACCGTCAATGGGGGCTGGGCGCCTGCCTGGCCGACGACATGGGCCTGGGGAAAACCATCCAAACGATTGCTCTGTTGCTGCAAGAAAAAGAAACGCGCGGCAGCCTGCCTGCCCCGGCCCTGTTGGTATGCCCCACCTCGGTAGTGACCAACTGGGAACGCGAAATTGGCAGGTTCGCCCCCGGGTTGAGCACTTACGTTCATCGGGGAGCGGACAGGCTGAGGGGCAAAGCGTTCCGGAAAGCTGTCCGGGGCGCGGACATGGTGCTGACAAGTTATCCGTTGGTGCGGCTGGACGCCGAGACCATCCAATCCATGCCCTGGCTGGCGGTCATCGTAGATGAGGCGCAGAACATCAAGAACCCATCGGCGAAGCAGACCCAGGCAGTGCGCAAGGTACAGTCCGAGTTCCGGGTGGCGCTGACCGGCACGCCAGTGGAAAACCGCCTTTCGGAACTGTGGTCCATCATGCACTTCCTGAACCCCGGCTACCTGGGGCCGCGCGAAAAGTTCCGCAGCGATTTTGCCTTGCCCATCGAGCGCTATCAGGATGAGCAGGCGTTGAAACAACTGAAGCAGATGGTCAACCCGTTCATCCTGCGGCGCGTCAAGACCGACCCGCGCGTGATCTCGGACCTGCCTGCCAAGGTGGAGACGAAGGTTTACTGCACCTTAACCGAGGAGCAAGCCACGCTCTACGAGGCAGTGGTGCAGGACGCGCTGAAGAAGATCGCGGAACAGGAAGAAGGGATCGAACGGCGCGGCCTGGTGCTGAGCATGTTGATGCAGTTGAAGCAGATCTGCAACCATCCAGTGCAATACCTGCATCAGGCTGGTAAGAATGCCGCCGATCCAGAAATGAATGGGCGCAGCGGCAAACTGGAACGGCTGGCGGAACTGCTGGAGGAGGTGCTGGCCGAGGGCGACCGGGCGCTGATCTTTACCCAGTTTGCCGAAATGGGCGCGATGCTGGCGGCTTTTTTACCGAAAGCCACCGGCGCGGCGACGCAGTTCCTGCACGGCGGTACGCCCGTGAAAATGCGCGACCAGATGGTGAGCCGCTTCCAGGAAGATGAGCATGCCCCGCCCATCTTCATCCTGTCCCTCAAAGCCGGCGGGACGGGGTTGAACCTGACGCGCGCCAACCACGTCTTCCACTTCGACCGCTGGTGGAATCCGGCCGTGGAAGACCAGGCCACCGACCGCGCCTTCCGCATCGGGCAAAAGCGCAACGTCCAGGTGCACAAGTTCGTCACCACCGGAACGCTGGAAGAGATGATTGACGATATGATCGAGAGCAAGAAAGGGCTGGCGCAGGCGGTGGTGGGCAGCGGCGAGGGCTGGCTGACCGAGTTGAGCACCGACGAGCTGAGAAACATGGTGATGCTGAGGAGGCAATAGCATGGGTTATTACTATTTCAAGCCCACCAAACCCAAAGAAGCCAAAGACGGCATCAAAGCCCACAGCCAGCGTGGTTCCTTCGCCAAAAGCTGGTGGGCCGAGCAATGGATCGCCGCACTGGAACGGCTGATGGATTCAGGGCGGCTCTCACGCGGGCGCAGTTATGCCCGCAAGGGGCAAGTGTTGTCCATCGAAGAAACCAAAGACGGCATCGCAGCCCGCGTCCAGGGTTCACGGAAAACGCCTTATAAAATCAGCATCCAGATCGCGCCGCTGACTGATGCCCAATGGGATAAAGTGATTGATGCGCTGGCCGAGCAGGCCATCTTCACCGCCCAACTGCTGGCCGGGGAGATGCCGCAAGATATCGAGCAGGCCTTCAGCGCTGCCGGGGTGAGCCTGTTCCCGGCTAAACGCGGCGACTTGAAGACGGATTGTTCCTGCCCGGATTACGCCAACCCGTGCAAGCACGTCGCCGCGACCCACTACATCCTGGGCGAGCGTTTCGACGAGGATCCCTTCCTGCTCTTCCGTCTGCGCGGGCGGACGCAGGAACAGATATTGCAGGCCTTGCGCCAGCGCCGCGCCGGGCAGATGGAGATGCTCGAAGAAGAACCCGCCGAACCGGAACCCGCCATCCTTCTGGAAGACTGCCTGGAGCATTTCTGGGAATTGGGCGCGCCGCTGGAAAGCGTGCCGGTCAGCATCCGCCCGCCAGCAGTCGAAATGCCCCTGCTCAAACGGCTGGGCGAGGCGGCCTTTGTCCCTGAGCCGGGGATCGAGTCCCTGTTACGGGCCGCGTATCAGGCCATTGGGCAGGAAGCGATCCGGGTTGCATTTCAGGAGGAAGAAAAAGAGGAGGCCGAGTGATCTCTAACAAACCCGCCCTCTCATGCAAAATATGCTAGAGGTCACATACCACGAAATTCAAACATCCAATAGCAGAGTTTCAAGGTATAATGCTTCTATGATCGAGAGAACTCACCTCCACCATACTATCCAGAGCGACTTGGAAAGAAGCCGCGCGGTGGCTTTGATCGGCCCCCGCCAATGTGGGAAAACAACCCTGGCACGCCAGTTTATACATCCAACCTCGATCAACTATTTCGATCTGGAAGATCCCTTCAGCCTGGCGCGGCTCGATCAGCCCATGAGCACATTGCAGGATCTGAACGGGTTGGTGGTCATTGACGAAGTTCAACGCCGCCCTGACCTCTTCCCCATTTTGCGCGTCCTGGTTGATCGTGATCCCTTGCCTGCCCGCTTTCTGATCCTGGGCAGTGCTTCCCCGGCGCTCTTGCGTCAATCGTCCGAATCCTTAGCGGGTCGCATGACAATTGTGACAATGAGCGGGTTCAGCTTGGAAGAAGTGGGCAAAGAAGCGCAGAACCGGCACTGGAGGCGGGGAGGATTTCCACTTTCATTCCTGGCCTCAAGCGAACAGGAAAGCCTGGACTGGCGCAAAGATTTTGTACGCGCCTTGCTTGAACGCGATATTCCGCAGTTCGGTTTCAGTATTCCAGCCACTACTCTGTTCCGTTTTTGGAGTCTACTGGCGCATTATCACGGACAGATTTGGAACGCCGCCGAAGCCGCCCGCGCCTTGGAGGTCAGCCAAAGTACAACGCGACGTTATGTGGACTTGCTCCAGGATCTGTTCATGGTGCGTCAGTTGCAACCCTGGTATGCCAATCTCAGCAAGCGGCAGGTCAAATCCCCAAAAATCTATCTGCGCGATACCGGCCTGCTGCACTATTTGCTCGGCATCCGCTCCGAACAGGAGCTTGCCATCCACCCGCGCGGCGGCGCATCCTGGGAAGGATACGTCATCGAAGAAGTGATCAAAGTTGCCAGGCCGGATGAAGCCTACTTCTGGGCCACCCATTCGGGCGCGGAGCTGGATTTGCTGCTCATAAAAAACGGCCGACGTATTGGTGTGGAATGCAAACGCATGGACGCGCCACGCCTGACGCCGTCCATGCGGATCGCCTTGCAAGATCTTCAACTTGAA
>MNXK01000073.1 GCA_001872165.1 Anaerolineae bacterium CG2_30_58_95 | reverse complement strand
CACTTCCTCTCCGCAGAGGACCAGGTAGCGGATGTTGGGATTGCCCACCACGTTGCAGACAATCTTCTCTATCCCGATATTCTCCGTCTGCAATGTTCCTGCGAGGGCTGCCCCCGTTTCGACAGCCACCCTCACCAGCTTTTCGATTTCAGGCGGGGCATTTTGCACCTCAGGTGGCAAGGTTCCGTAAGGCGCGTTCAGCAGGACCACCACCGCCGCCGGCGAGTAGTCGTTGCCACGCAAGAAACAGCCTGGTTCGGTGGGATAATCTTCTACGGGGCTCACCTTCAGCATCTCGACCGAGGGCGCCTCTTTTTTGATGATTGCCGTAAGGACGCCCTCTTCGTCATCCAGTTGCAAGATCTTGCAGTTTTTCTCAGCCACGAGGTCCTCCATCTTTTCCCGAAGCAGCGCATCGAAAACGACCTTCAACATGTTGCCGACTGCCAGATTGACCAGGTGTTGACCAACACCGGCTGTCTTTGGTCAGCAGGCCCCCCTGATATCGAGTACGGTCACGTCATTCATAGACATACCTCCTTAACTTGACATTGCGTCGCCCAGAAGCTTACCCCAAGAAAAAAGAGCACGGAGCGACAAGCATCGAACTCTCAAGCGGCAACCCCGTTCTGATATGTTCCGCTATGCCACTCGTCGCTACCAAAGGCTGTAAGTCAATCAGAGTAATGGCGTTTAACTCGCGGATCAGCTGCTTATACGGACGGTATAATCCCTTTTAGGCTGTGAAAACCGAAAAAGATGGAAAATCAACTTACCCACGCTAACAGTATAGCAAATCCGTAAACAAAAGTAAAGGAACGCTGAAAAATATCACCAGGATGCTACGATGTTCTCGATTTCCAGCCATGCTGCGGGATTCGCCAGCGTGCCGTAGCCCAGGCTTCCATCTGGCCTCCAGGCGGCGTATTGGTTGTCCATCCACAGCACCAGTCCGAGCGGGCCGCGCGGGGCGAGGGGCGTGCGCAATATCTCCGCGCCATCTACGAGAAAGGCAACAGCATCGGCCTGCCAGCGGATGGAATAATCGTGCCATTGGGTGACATCCACGCTCACCGCGCTCCCATCTTGCCGGACGACGCGGCTTGCCAGCCGCCGCAGTAGACGGGAGGCCGGTCGCAGGGCCAGGAGCGGCGGGGCGGGCGACCTCCCCGCCGACCATAATCAGGCGCACCCTCCCCATCAATCATCTTCTTTCGCGCGATGACTATATGGCAGTCAGCTCTGGAACATGCTCGTCTTCATATTTCTCAATCAATACGCCGATTACTTCCATCAACGACGCTAAGGGATGGTTTTCATTCTCACCCGCCACGTCAATCAAGGTGTCAAGTAACGTCACAAGCTGTTGATATTCGCCCTCGCTGTGAGGGACAAACACAACTGGGGCCAACGTCGGCCAGACACGTTCGGCGGTTTGAACTTCTGTCACCATGCTCTACTCCTTCCACTTGCCTCTGTCATACTCATCGTGCGTTAGCACTGCGCGAATGTACACCTTCTGCCGATTGTAATGAATGGCCGCTATCAAACGCGCTTTGCCACCACCAATATTGAAAACGGTCATGTTGCCCACTTGGTCAGCGGCGGGAAAGATGGCACGCAACTCTACAAACGAACGGAATCGTCCAGATTTCATCTGTTTGTACCAATGCTGAAGCGATGATTTGGCGTCAGGATGTTTCTCCGCAAACTCATTCAACCGTTTCCGTGTAATGATGTGCATTTGCCATTCCCATCATTTACAGATGTTTTCGCTGCTCACAGTATAGCAAATCCGTAAACAAAAGTAAAGCAACCCTGAAAAATATCACCCGGATGTTTCGATGTTCTCGATTTCCAGCCAGGCGGACGGGTTTTTCAGCGTGCCGTAGCCGAGCTTTCCATCTGGCCTCCAGGCGGCGTACTGGTTGTCCATCCACACCACCAGTCCAAGAGGGCCGCGCGGGGCGAGGGGCGTGCGCAATATCTCCGCGCCGTCCACGAAAAAGGCAACAGCATCGGCCTGCCAGTGGATGGAATAATCGTGCCATTGGGTGACATCCACGCCCACCGCGTTCCCATCCTGGCGGACGATATGGCTTGCCAGCCGCCGCAGGAGACGGGAGGCCGGTCGCAGGGCCAGGAAGGGCAGCGCCAGCAGCGCGGGCGCGAGCAGGGGCGAGGGCCAGCGCGGCGAGCGGAACGTCCCGGCGAAGAAGCCGTTGGCAGGGGTGTCATTGCGAGCCGCCGTTTTTTGGCGGCGAAGCAATCCCCTCGCGGGAGTGGGGATTGCTTCGTCGCTCCGCTCCTCGCAATGACATGGTTGCAACGACAGATAGTTTTCCGGCGAAGAGTAGAAGAACCAGGCCGCGTTTGGGAGAGCCGGCAGGCGTCCGGGTGTGTTGCCGAATCCGAGTGCAAAGCCGAAGGGATCATTCCACAGGCCGAAGCCCCAGGTGCCGGGCAGGTCAGGCGCGGAGACACGGGCGCGCAGGCTCAGGGTGAATGGCGGTCTCCATAGGAAGGCGCGGCGAGAGAGGCGCGAATAGTCATCCAGTTGAGCGAGGCGGTACTGGCCGCGCTGACCGGAGGAGATTTCAAGATGCCAGCCGCCGTCTGCAAGCGGCGTGACAGACGCGCCGGGAGTGAAGCGCGGGTTGAGGGTAGGGATCATTCTTGAGGGGGATGCCACGTTGCCTGGCCTGTCGGCGCACGCGTGCTCGCAGAGCGGCGGAATTTGTAGGACCCGTCATAGAGAGGATGCCGGGGCCAGGTTCTCTGGAGATACCGTATGACCGCGTTGGGCCAGGATGGCTAATGCTTGCGCACGACGTAAAATAGAATGGTGGTAGGCCTTGAGCAGGGTCTCCTGTTCAACCGCCTCTGAGTGAGAAAGCGGACGTTCGCCAGCCGTGTGGTTGATTTGTTTCAAGCGATGCGCCTCAGCCGGAGAGAGAGAGGGTTGAGCCGCTGCCCACAACGCATCATCACTCGACAGGCGCATAGCTGCCAGTTCATCAGCCAGTTCGGAAGGCAAGTTCGGTGGGGCGACCAGCGTGGCATTAATTGTCGTAACCACAACCTCGTCCACTGAACGATAAGTCAACTTTGCTGCCCGTTGCAATCGCTGGTATAGGTCTTCTGGTAAATGAAGGGTAACAGTCTGGAGTGTCATAGGCCATACCTCTTGTCCAGATTATAGCCGATTTTACCCAACAGGCAAACGAAGCAACGAAGCCCAATCATGTTACCCTACCTCATAGGTTACGGGTATAATTGCCCCGGAGGTTGCAACATGGAAATTACCTGGTACGGACATTCTTGCTTCCGCCTGACTGAGCGAAACCTGGCGACGGTGGTGACCGATCCGTTCGACGCCGAGACGGTGGGCTATGAACCGCTCAAACTCAAGGCGGATATCGTCACGGTCAGCCACGATGCAGCCGGCCACAATTATCTCAACGCAGTAAAGGGATATGCCCACGCGATTACCGGGCCGGGCGAATTCGAGATCGGCAGCGTTTTCATTACCGGTGTACAGACGGACGGGCGCGGCAAGAAGGCCAGCGAGCAGCCGCGCAATACTTTGTACGTTTTCGATTACGACGGCCTGACGGTGGCGCACATGGGCGATTTGCGTCAGGTGCCGACCCAGGCTGAAGTCGAGGCCTTGGGGACGGTGAATATCGTCTTGATCCCGGTGGGCGGCGGCGGTGGCTTGAACGCGGCCAAGGCGGCGGAGGTCGTCAGCCTGCTGGAGCCGAATATCGTCATCCCGATGCACTACGCGACCAAAGGCGCGAAGATGCCGCTCGACTCGCTGGATAAGTTCTTGAAGGAAATGGGCTTGCACAGCCACGACGAGAGCCAGCCCGCTTTGAAGGTCAGCAAATCCAGCCTGCCCGACGAGACGAAGGTGGTCGTGCTGGATTACCAGCATGGTTATGGTAGCCAAGAACGCTACCATGATGGTAGCCAAGAACGCTACCATGATGGTAGCCAGGGCTACCATTCGGGATAAATAGCTATGCCTGTCAAACTGGTCATGACTTGGGACATCGCGCCCGAACGCGAACAGGAATACTTCGAGTTCGTTATCGGGGAGTTCGTCCCGGGCGTTCAACATCTCGGATTCGAGCCTGTAGAGGCCTGGGCGACTTTGTACGGTGATTACCCACAGATCCAGGTTGGGATGCTGGCGCCAGACTTTCCCAATGCACAACGCATCCTGAACTCGGATGGCTGGGAACAGTTACAGGAAAAGTTGTTTGGCTTCGTTAAAAACTTCTCGTATAAGGTTGTGCCGGCGCGCAATGGGTTTCAATTCTAAGAGACTTAGCCAACAGTAACCGGGAACTGATCACTGATTACTGATTACTGGTAACTGGTTACTTCTTTGTAAGCATGATCCCCCTTTCAGACAATCTTCTCCGCTGGTACCGCGCCCACGCTCGCGTGCTACCCTGGCGCGGCCATCCGAGTCCGTATGCGGTTTGGGTTGCGGAGATCATGCTCCAGCAGACGCGCGTCGAGACTGTCATCCCATACTTCGAACGCTGGATGGCGCGCTTCCCGACAGTCCACGCTTTGGCCGCGGCCTCTGAGCAGGAGGTGCTCATGGTCTGGGAAGGGTTGGGTTATTACAGCCGGGCGCGCAACCTGCATCCTGCAGCACAGATCGTGGTGGGAGAGCATGGCGGTGAATTGCCGCGTGACCTCCCGTCCCTGCGCCGCCTGCCGGGGGTCGGGCGGTATACAGCCGGGGCCATCGCCTCGATCGCCTACGGTTTGGATGAGCCTACCTTAGATGGGAACCTGCGCCGCGTCTTTGCCCGCCTTTTCGACGTGCGCGAGCCAGCGAACATGCCCGTTGGAGAAAAAATCCTTTGGGAACTGGCCGCCAAGCACCTGCCGCGCGGCCGCGCCGGAGACTACAACCAGGCGCTCATGGACCTGGGCGCGACGGTCTGCACCCCGCGCGCCCCGGATTGCGCCGCTTGTCCGCTCAGTGGACAGTGCCGGGCGTACGCGCTTGGCGTCCAGGAAGAGAGGCCGGTGCTGAAGCCGAAGCCAGCCGCGCCGCATTACACCGTCACGGCGGCCGTCATCCGGCGGGAGGGTAAATACCTGCTGGCTCGCCGTCCGCAAAAAGGGCTGCTGGGCGGGTTGTGGGAGTTCCCTGGCGGCAAGGTGGAAGCGGGCGAGTCGCTGGAGTCCACCCTGCGACGCACGATCCGCGAGGAGTTGGGCGTGGCTATCCGCGTCGGCGCGCCTTTTGGTATCTACCGACACGCTTATACCCATTTTCGCTTTACGCTGCACGCCTTTTTGTGCTATCCTGATGGCGACGAACCGCGCGCCCTGGAAGCTGGCGTGCTGAGTTGGGTCTCGCCGTCTGAATTGTCCGCGTATCCGATGGGCAAGGTAGATCGCCAAATTGCGCGGAGATTAGCCGCAGATGCGGTGTAGGTCACGTTTCAAACGTGACCTACATGTGGATGGATTATGACCGAAGACGAGTATGCACAAGAACGCAAGCGCATGGTAGCCGAGCAGATTGCCGGCCGCGGCCTGCATGACCCGCGCCTGCTGGCCGTTATGGAAGCCGTGCCGCGTCACCGCTTCGTGCCATCCGACCACCTGACCTGGGCGTACTCGGACGGCCCCCTGCCCATCGGCTTTGGGCAGACGATCTCCCAACCTTACATCGTCGCCTTTATGACCGACGCGCTGCACCTGACCGGCGCGGAACGCGTGCTGGAAGTGGGCGCCGGTTCAGGCTACCAGGCCGCGATATTGGGGCAGATGGCGGCGGAAGTCCACACGGTTGAGT
>MNXK01000017.1 GCA_001872165.1 Anaerolineae bacterium CG2_30_58_95 | reverse complement strand
CATGGCGACGATTGGGCTTATCCTGGGCTACTTGAGCGTTGTCCTGGGCGTGTGCCTGATCTGCGTGCTTGTTATCCTACCCCTATTGGGCGTCGGCCTGTCCATCCCCTTCCTGAACACTTCTGGTTACTAGGCCATGGCCGAGGTCACCGGCATACCCATCGCTCCGCCGCCTCCGCCAACCAAGAAGAGCAATACCTGGCTCATCGCCATCGTGATCGTCATCGTGGTGTGTTGTTGCTGCTTCGGCTTGATCGGCCTGCTCATCGGTTTCGGGCCAGACATTCTGAATGAACTCGGTATCTATGTCCTGACCCCCGCGCTGGCAACCGTAATGTAGCAAGAAACCCGGTTTCGCGAAGAAGCCGGGTTTCTGACGGCTCACCCATTATTTGCTTTTTAAGAGTTGTTCGATGGATTCGATTAGGATGGGGATGTTCGGGCGCGTGAACGAGAGTTCTGGAGCAGGGATGCGGTGTTGCTTTATATCTGGCTGGATGTGCTTGTGATGAGGGTAGGAGCTTTGCAATGATATATCCCGTGGGTGTTCTATCGGGTCATACCACCAGACGCGTTCACCGTTGTGGTCTAACTCGTAGCTGTAGCTGCGGATAGTAGCGTTGGCGAGATCAATCAATTCCCAAATATCGAGTGCATAACCGGCTTTGAAAATAACTTTTCCTTCGATTTCTGCTGATATTGGGCCAATTGTATATGCCGTGAGTGTGGAAGACTGTATAGAAGCGTATTGGTCAGGTAAGCAAGCAATCAGCCGGCAGTATTCCTCGAAACTTGGGAGCATGCTCGCCTCGGATGTGGTCAGACTACAGGGTGAAGCGGCATGGGCGTACCAGCCGAGGCGCTGCGCAGGTTGAGCAATCGTTCTCGCAAGAGGGAGGTATAAGAACGTTGGCGTTCCTGTCGCAACTCGTAGTATCCGACCCAGCGAATCAAATCCTGGCTTTGCTCTAACTCGCCCAGCCGGTAAAGGGTAAACATATCCTCGGATAACATGCTGTACTTTTTCTCGAGTTCTTGCATGCGCTTGTTCAATCCGTGAATGTCTTGAAGCAGTTCTTTGATATTCATGTTTGCTCTCCTCGTATAAATTAATTATAGCAGAAGATGGGCATACCTTGCTTTCCGCTTCACGCACATCGCTGGGCAAAGTCACCAGCGAACGCGGCCAGGAGCCTTCGCGGTCGGTCAGCGGAACGGTCGCGATCAGCAACCAAGCCTGATGAATCGGGCTGCTCCGCCGACCGTGAACGGTCGTGCTCAGCAACCAAGGCCGATAAAATCGTCATTTGCCAGGCATTGTATCCCAGATTGCAGCACACGCAGGCGGATTTCCCCGCCTACCGGTGGAGCCTCAGGGAGATAGAAATATAGGCCACTTTCGAGCGTGACCTTGAACTGATCCTGGTGAAAGAGGACATCTGCCACCACCCCGCGCAGATTACCGTCCGCTGCTAACCGGACCCCGGACGGGCGCAGCAGTAAATTGACCTTTTCCCCGGCCCGATGCGCATGTCTACAGCCCAACTCGAAAACGCCTGCCGATGTTTCGACCTTCAACTTTCCAACCTCAAACCTGACAACGCCCTCGACGACATTGCCCAGGCCGAGGAAGCGCGCCTCCCAGGCTGATCCCGGCTCGTTCCAGACCTCGGCCGGGCTGCCATCCCGCACGATTTCCCCTTCATGGAGCAGGAGCACGCGGTCGGCGATGGCGAAGGCCTCCTCCTGGTCATGCGTGACGTAAATGGCCGGGACGCCTGTGGCGTGCAGGATGCCGCGCAATTCGCCCTGCAGCCGCTCGCGCAGGGCGCGATCCAGCGCGCCCAGCGGTTCATCGAGCATCAACAAGCGTGGACGAGGCGCCAACGCGCGTGCCAGCGCCACGCGCTGCTGCTCACCGCCCGAAAGGTCGCTGACGCCGCGCTTCTCGAACCCTGTGAGATTGACCTGGGCCACGGCCTCCCTCACCCGCTGTTCGATCTCCGGCCGAGGCAGGTTTTGCATCCTCAAGCCAAAGGCGATATTCTCGAAAACCGAAAGGTGTGGGAAGAGGGCGTAATCCTGGAATACCAGGCCGAAATTACGCAGGTGGGCAGGCACGGAGGCCAGGTCCCGTTCCTCCCAGCGCACCGTCCCTTGATCGGGAGGTTCCAGCCCGGCGATGATGCGCAGCAGCGTGGATTTTCCGCTGCCCGAAGCGCCCAACAGGCAGACGGTCTCGTTAGCAGTTACAGTGAACGAGATGCCGCGCAAGAGAGGTTTATTTTCGTAATCTTTGCTGATATCGAGGAGTTGGAGCATGGCGAACCTTGCGTGATGCGGGATGAATGAGGCGTGATGAGTGATAAGTGATGCGTGATGCGTCGTACGTGATGCGTGATGCGTGATGCGTAAAACGTAATCAGCTTACATTTCACGTTTCACGTTTTAGAACTCTCCGGCTCCCGGCAAGCGGAGGTGTTCGATAAGGAATATTCCCGTCGCGCAAACACCCATCAAAATCGTCGCCATGGCCATGGCCTGTCCGTAGTTCAACCCGCCGGGTTGGGAGAGGAAGCGGTAGATGGCAATTGGCAGGGTTGGATATTCCGGCCGGTAAACCAGCGAGGTGGCTCCAAATTCGCCCAACGACACGGTGAAAGCGAAGATCGCCGCGGCCAGCGTCGCTCGCGCCACGATTGGCCAGTCCACTGTGAACCATACCCGCCGCGGTGAGGCTCCCAGCGAGGCGGCTGCCTGTCGCAGCCGGTCGGGGATGGAGGCCAGCGCAGGCTGCAGGCTGCGGATCACGAACGGCAGGGCGATGATAGTGTGGGCGAGTGGAACGAGTAAAGGCGAAGTGATCAGTGACCAGTGATCCGTGATCAGTGGCTTGTTGAAGGTGATGATGAAGCCCAGGCCGAGGGTCACGGCCGAGGCGCCCAGGGGCAGCATCAGGAACGGGTCGAGGAGATGCTCCAGCCGCCCGGGGCGAGCCAGCGCGGAGGCGACCGGGAATCCCAGGGCGAGCGAGAGGACGACTGTTACAGCAGCGTAGATCAACGAGTTGGCCAGCGCCTCGAAGGGCGGTACGTAGAAGAGTGAGCCGAGCCGGTTGACGAAGAGTTCGGCGTAGTAGTCACCCGTCAAGCCGTAGCTGACGGCTGTCCGCTCGCCGCGTGCGGATTCCAGGTGTGCCACGGAACGCAGCGGCAGGGAGGCCATCGGCAGCAGGAACAACGCCAGCAGCAGCAAGGCCATCCCACCGACGCACAATTTTTCGCGCCAGTTCCGCGCCCGGCGCAGGTTGGTCTCAGCAGGGCGAGGGGCGACGGTCACGGCCAGGCGAGTCACGAGGCGGCTGTAGAGGATGGAAAATGCAAGCGTGCACAGGAGCTGGATGAACGAGAGCACGGCTGCCAGCGGCAGGTTGAAAATCTGGATGGCCTGAACGTAAATCTCGACTTCCAGTGTGGCGAAGCGCGGCCCGCCCAGCAGCAGGATGACGCCGAAGCTGGTGAAATCGAACAGGAAGACCAGGAGTGAGGCCGCCAGGATGGGTGGGCGTAAAAGTGGCAGCGTCACCCGCCAGAAGGCGCGGCGTGCGTCCGCACCCAGCAGACGGGCGGCCTGTTCGAGACGCGGGTCGAGGTGCGCCAGCGCGGTCCCGACCACGCGGATGACGATGGTAGTGTTGTAGAAAACGTGCGCAAGCAGGATGGCCCACAGGGTGTAGACGAAGACAATGGGCGGCGATTCGAGGCCGAAGAGACGCATCAGCCCCAGGTTGACCCAGCCGCGCGGACCGAGTAAGGCGTTGAAGCCGGCCGCGACCACCACCGTCGGCAGCATGAAAGGGATGGCGGTCAGCAGGCGCAGCAGGGATTTGCCGCGAAAGTCGAAGCGGGCGAAAAGGTAAGCGGCCGGCAGACCGATGAGCAGGGTGAGCAGGGTGGAGAGGAATGCCTGGAAGAACGTAAAGCGTAAAACGTAAAACGTAAGGGTGAAGTTGTCGGCGGTGAGGGCGGAGAAATCGAGGCTGAGGGCCAGTATGCGCGTCAGCGGGTAAAAGAAGAACAGGCCGAGGAAGATGGAGACGCCCAGCCAGGGAGCGATTCGGCGAATCAACGATTCAGCGAGAACGAATCTGCGATTCAACGATTCAGCGCTTCGTTGATTCGCTGACTCGCTGACTCGCCGAATCGTTGACTCGTTGACTCGCTGACTCGTTGAATCATTGACTCGCCGACTCGCCGAATCGCTGAATCGCCGTCTCACCGCAATACTGCCTCCGTCCAGTCGGCAATCCACTGGTCGCGGTTGGCAGCAATCAGATCAGGGGAGAGTGCGGCTGGCTGCTCGGCTGCCGGGGCGTATTGGATAAAAGCCTCTGGTAGCCTGGCTTCGGGGTTGACGGGGAACATAAACATTTGCAGGGGCATATCCTCCTGGAACGTCACGCCCAGCATGAAATCCACGAACTTTTCGGCCAGGGCGCGGTTCTTGGTCCCGTTCAGGATGCCGACGAATTCGATTTGACGGAAGCAGGTATCGGGTCCGAGAATGGATGCGGTGGGGGATTCGGTCAGCGGCGTTTCGGCATAGACAACCTCCGCGGCCGGGCTGGAGGCATACGAGATGGCCATCGGCTGCGGCCCGTGTCCCGACGAGGCGCTGAAATTGGTGTAGTAGGCTGTCTTCCAGCCATCCACGATGACTACTCCGTTGGCACGCAGCGCGCGCCAGTAATCGAGGTAGCCATCCGCGCCGAAGTGCTTGACGGTTGCCAGCAGGAAGGCCAGGCCGGGCGAGGAGGTAGCCGGATTCTCGACGACGAGCAGGCCCTTGTACTCAGGCCTGGTCAGTTCTTCCAGTGATTGCGGAACTGCCAGGCTGTGGTCTGTGAAGTAGGCCTTATCATAGTTGATGCAGACATCGCCGTAATCCACCGGCAGGGCGCGGTTTTGAGGGTCGAGTTTGAACTCAGCCGGGATATTTGCCAGCAAAGGCGAAGCATAAGGCTCATAGATGCCGGCCTCGAGGGCACGCGAGAGGAAAGTGTTGTCCACGCCGTAGAAGATGTCGGCCAGGGGAGCGTCCTTGGAGAGGATGGCCTTGTTGAGGGCTGCGCCGGCATCGCCGCTCTTGATGAAGGTCACTTTGACGTTGTTGGTTTGCTCGAAAGCCGTGACCACGTCCGCACTGACGGCAAAGGAATCGTGGGTCATAACCGTCAGCGTGGCGGGGCCTTTGGGGCCACAGGCAGAAAGCAGAAAGCAGACAAGCAGAAAGGTGGGAATCAGTAAGCGTTTCATGGGAACCTCCGTACGATTTACGATTTGCGTTTTGCGATTGACGATTTACATTTTACGTTTCACGTTTTACGATTCTGGCGGCGATGAACGACCAGCAGGAGACCGGATTGGATTGTGACGCTGGCCGTCTCGCCGAGCATCTCGTTGCTGACGCCGCGCGTTTTATCGGGATAGAGTGTCTCGCCGCGCAGGGGCCAGCGCAGGCCTTCGGTTGTCACACCTCCCGCCGGGCTGCCCCAGGGGAGCAAGGAGACCGTATCACCGGGGCGTCCCTGGATATCAGCCTGCTTGCGCACAAAAAAAACTTCCTCTATCCCTTCGTCGAGGCGGACATCCACCTCCGCCAGCGACGGGTCGGTGAGCAGGGCCAGGTTTCCGAGGGACTGGTCGAGGCGGCCGCCCAGCGCGGCGAGGATGAGAATGCTGCGATAGCCTGCCTCGAGCGCGAAGCGCAAGGCAAGCTCGAGGTCGGTTTCGTTCTTATCGGGGGGGTAGAGACGGAATTTGACGCCCGATCCCTCCAGCCGCTGCCTGTCATCTGAGGTCAGCGAGTCCAGGTCGCCGATGACGATGGAAGGCAATAGGCCGAGCGCCAATGCGTGGCGCGTGCCTCCGTCCGCGGCGATGA
>MNXK01000169.1 GCA_001872165.1 Anaerolineae bacterium CG2_30_58_95 | reverse complement strand
CCCTGCTGGCGGAGGAGGGTTTCACCGTCGAGTGGGAAAAGGCCGGAGCGCAATATAAAATCCACGAGATCACCTGTCCGTACCTGCAAATCGGACAGAACCATCCCGAAGTCTGCACCTTAGATCAGACGCTCATCTCGCGTATGTTAGCCGTCCCGGCCGAGAAAGTGCAGTGCATCTTGAGCGGCGACGCGCATTGCACGTATGTGGTGCATGAGCAGGCGACGCGTGACGAGTGACGGGCGGCGGGTTAGGTGGTGCGAGTTGCGGGTTACAGATTATGAACTATTTTGAGAACGAGGAACTATGAGTGACGAAGAAAGAAATGAAATCCGCTGGAATATTCACGAGACTCACCCGGACCTCGTCCAGCCGCTGCGCGACAAACTGGCCGAAGTGGCGGACCCGGAGATCGGGCTGAATGTCATCCAGTTGGGATTGATCCGCCGCGTGGAGGCCGAGGGCGAGAACTTCAAAATGTACGTCATCCTGACCACGCCATTCTGTCCCTACGGCCCTGCGATGATTGATGCCATTCAGAAAAAAGCGCAGGAAGCGTTGAACAAGACGGTTGTCATTGAACTGGGGATGGAGCCGTGGGATTTCTCGTTGATGGAAGACCCCGGCGCGATGGACTGGGGAATGTACATGTGACATGATAAGCCAAATCAGCGGGAAGTTTATTGCTATAATCTACACATAGCAAAAGGAGCATGATCCATGGATGCGACGATGACAGCCTTGGAATTAACAGGTACGATTGACGAGGATCGTCAACTAAAATTGGACGCGAAACTTCCCATTCCGGGGCCCATGCGTGTGCGGGTTATAGTTCTGTATTCGCCCGTGGATGACTGGGATGAGATCGAGTGGTTGCGCGCAGCCGCACAAAACCCAGCCTTCGATTCTCTAAGAGAACCGGAGGAGGATATTTACACGCTGGCGGATGGAAGACCGTTCCATGACGAAGCATAAATCAGAGACCGAGTTTCTTGCAGAAACCCGGTCTCTTGTGTGTGTTAGCGGATCTTGAACATGGTCATGAGCTTCATAGCCAGGTTCAGGTCGCCGGCCAGCTTGATCTTGCCCTGCATGAAAGCCTGCATCCCATCCATTTCGCCGGTGAAGATTTTGACATAGTCGGATGAATCAGCAGATAGGGTCATCTTCGGGCTGGGATGCGTACCCTTCTCGACGGCGCACTTGCCATCCTTGATGGTGACAAACCACTCGCTGGCTTCTGCGCCGCTGAACTTGAACTGTAGCACGGCATCCAGGCCCGGCGCCTTTTCGGGGAGAAAGGCGCTCGGCATTTTAGCCATGAGGGATTCAACTGTTAGAGGCATTTTGTTCTCCTTGTTTGATAGTTTGATAGTTCGGTAGTTCAGTAGTTCAATAGTCTTGCAGGAAAGGCTGCCCAACTACTCAACTACGCAACTACGCAACTACACAACTAATTCTGTAGATTCTCGAATATCGCCGCCGCGCCCATGCCGCCGCCGATGCACATGGACACCATGCCGTACTTCGACTTGCGGCGCGCCATTTCGTAGATCAACTGCGTGGTCAGCTTGGCGCCGGTGCAGCCCAGCGGATGGCCGAGGGCAATCGCCCCGCCGTTGACGTTGGTTATTTCGGTATTAAGACCCAACTCGCGAATCACGGCCAGCGATTGCGCGGCAAAGGCCTCGTTCAACTCGATCAAATCAATATCTGCCAGTTTCATCCCGGCCAGCCTGAGCGCTTTGGGGATGGCAACCACCGGCCCGATGCCCATCAGTTCGGGCGGAACGCCACCCACGGCAAAGTACATAAAGCGCGCCAGCGGCTTGAGGCCGAGCGATTTGGCTTTCTCGGCGGACATGATGACCACGCCCGCCGCGCCGTCCGACATCTGCGAAGAGTTGCCAGCGGTTACCACGCCGCCTTCCTTGAAGGCTGGTTTGAGCTTGGCGAGCGCTTCCAGGGTGGTATCGGCGCGCGGGCCTTCGTCGCGTTTGACAGTGAATTTCTTTGTCACCGGCTTGCCGTTGGGACCTATCTCTTTCACTTCCACGTCCACCGGCACAAGTTCGGGGTCGAAGCGGCCGGAGTTGACCGCATCGGCGGCGCGCTGGTGACTGGTCAACGAGAAAGCATCCTGGTCAGCGCGGCTGACATTGTATTTCACCGAAACGTTTTCGGCGGTCAGACCCATGTTGGTGTAGTACTGCGGCAAGTCGGTAGCGAAGTGTGGGTTCGGCGCAAACTTGTAACCCATCATCGGCACCATGGACATGGATTCCACGCCGCCGGCGATGGCAATCTCCATCTGACCGGCCATGATAGCGTAAGCTGCATGAGCGATGGCCTGCACACCCGACGAGCAGTAGCGGTTGATACTCTCGCCCGGGACGCTATCCGGCAGCCCGGCGCGGATGACAACCGCCCGCGTCATGTTCATGCCCTGCTCGCCTTCCGGGAACGCGCAGCCGAGGATGACGTCCTCGATTTCCTTCGGGTCGAGTTGCGGCGTGCGCTTGAGCAATTCTTGGATGACGAGGACCGCCAATTCATCTGGTCGGACGGTTGCCAGGCCTCCACGTTTAGCTTTTCCAATCGGCGTTCTTGCAGCGGATACGATTACTGCTTCTCTAGTTATCATAAGTTACTCCTGTTATTTTACGTAGGCAGGGTACGGGTTGCGGGTTGTGGGTTGCGAGTTGCGAGTTACGGGTTGCGAGTTGCGGGTTGCGGGTTAGGTTTTGCGAAGGTTGCGGCGGTGGGAATTCAGGGTGTTGATAACGTAGGAGAGCACCTGATTTATCACCGAAAGACGATGTTCAAGCAAATCAGGTGGAAGTATGCGGCGTGAGCGAAAATACCAACCTTGTGCTTCACGGATTTCGCCTACATCAATTTTCATGATGCGGACGTAATCGGGGGTTCCCACGCCGCGTCCATAGGCTTCTTCGAGGTTGGCACAAATACTCCCTGCGCTGCGAATCAATTGCCCTACGATTTCACGACCACGATAATCTTTGCGGAGAATCTCGCAATCATCCCACGCCAGGTCATAGAGATACATCGCCAGGCGGTAATACTGCGATTCCCACAACTGGTCTTTTCGCAAACGCTCCGGAATGGTTTTCTGCCACTCTTCAAAATTCAGCCATTCGCTCATACGCAACTCCTAACTCGCAACTCCTAACTCGCCTAACTCGCAACACCTAACTCGCCTAACCCGCAACTCCTAACTCGCTAGTTCCTCAACGGCTTGCCCGTATTGAGCATCGCCCACATGCGCTCCTGGGTCTTTTGCTCGCCGCACAGCGACAGGAAGGCTTCGCGTTCCAGGTCGAGAATATATTGTTCGCTGACCCAGGTCGGGCGGGACAAGTCGCCGCCGGTCAACACGTTGACGAGTTTTCCGGCAATGACGCCCTCGTACTCGGTGATGTACTTGCCTTCCTTGAACGCCCACGCGCCGACGCGCAGCGCAGCCAAGGCGCCGCGGCCGGCTGCGTAGATCAATTCCGGCGCAGGCGGTTTGTAGCCGGTAGCGGCCATGTGCAGCACTTCCTTCTTGGCTTCCGCCAGCAGGTGGTTACGACTCAACACCACGCGGTCAGCAGGGCCGAGAATGCCGAACTGGCGCGCCTCTTCGGCGCTGGTCGCCACCTTGGCCTGCCCGATCTGCTCGAAGACCTTCATCAGACCAGGCAGCACCTCGGCGCTGGGGACGCGCATCAACGGGTTGAGGATGCGGCGCATATACTCTTTCATGCCGCCGCCCGCCGGGATGACGCCCACGCCCAGTTCGACGAGACCGATATAAGTCTCCGCTGCGGCCACGATGCGGCTGGCGTGCATCGTCAGCTCGCATCCGCCGCCCAGCGTCAATCCCGCCGGCGCGACGACTACCGGTCTGGCCGAGTAGCGCATGCGCATGTTCATATTTTGCAGCTTCGCCACAGCCCCTTCAAGCACGTCCCACATGCCCTGCTGGGCCGCGACGACCACCATAAATATGTTCGCACCCGCGCTGAAGTTATCCGCCTCGTTGCCAATCACCAGGCCGACGAAATCCTTCTCGACGCGGTCGAGCGCCTCGATTGTGATGTTGAAAATATCGTCGTCGAGAGCATTCATCTTGGTATGGAACTCGACGCACGCCACCCCGTCGCCCATGTCGTACAACGATGCGCCCGTATTCTCGCTGATGATCTTCTTCGCCTTCTTCAGCTCACTCAAGACCACCAGCCCTGGGGCGCGGGCAATCTTGACATACTTCTTCTTGTTGACATCGTAGATGCCCACCTTGTTGTCACCCTTGTATTGATAGAACGAGGCGCACCCCGACTTGAGCATGTCTTCCACCCACGCGGCGGGTGCGTAGCCCGCGGCTTTCATCTGTTCGACCGTCTCGGCGACCCCAAGCATGTCCCAGATCTCGAACGGCCCGGACTCGTGCATGAAGCCCCAGCGGATGGCATCGTCAATCGGCTTGGGCGTGTCGGCGACTTCGGGGATGAGCATCGAGGAATACTGGAAGGCTTGGTAGGTCAGCGTCTGTATCAGCTGCGCGCCGCGATCGGATGCGCCCAGAAACACCTTCAGCCGCTCACCCAGGTTCTCGATATCCTTCGCCTTGCCGACCGAGTCAAAGCGCGGCTTGGCCGGGGCGGCATGTTCCAGCGTGTTCAGGTTGAGCGACCAGAATTCCTTCTTGCCCTCCTCCGTGCGGACTTCCTTGTAAAAGCCGACCTTGGTCTTGTTGCCCAGCCAGTTGCGCTCGACCATCGTGTGAATCAGCTTGTTCGGCTTCTCGGCGTTCAAGAACTTCAAGGCATAGGTGTCGTGCGGGATGGCCGGCGCTAGGTTCTTGCCGACGTGTTCCCAAACGTCAATGCCGACCAGGTCAATCAAGCGGAAAGTGGCCGTCTTCGGGTGGCCCATCAGCGGTCCGGTGAGCGCGTCCACCTCGTCCACGGTGTAGCCGTTTTCGAGTATGTAGTACATGCCGAACGCGCCTGTCCCGAAAGCGACGCGATTGCCAATGAAGTTAGGCGTGTCCTTGCACTGGACGATGCCTTTGCCCAGCCGGTAGCTGCCGAACCACGAGATGAACTCGGTCACGGCAGGCAGGGTGTCTTTCGTCGGGATGACTTCCAGCAGCTTCAAATAGCGGGGTGGATTAAAGAAGTGCGTGCCGAGGAAATGCTGCTTGAAGCCCTTCGAGCGGCCCTCGGCGATATCCTTGACCGGAATGCCCGACGTGTTGGTGCTGACGATGGCCTCCGGCTTGCGGACGGCGTCAATGCGCGCCATCAATTGCTGCTTGATGTCCAGCCGCTCGATGATGGCCTCGATGATCCAGTCGGCCTTGGCGACGGCCTCGAAATCGTCTTCCAGGTTGCCCAGCTTGACGAAGGTCGCCAGGTCGGATGACATCAAGTTGGCAGGACGGGCTTTCAGGCAGCGATCCCAGCCCTCGTTGACGATTTTGTTGCGGGCAGCCTTATCACCAGCCGGCGCGCCCTTGGGGACGATGTCCAGCAGCGTCACCGGCACGCCAGCATTCGCCAGGTGCGCGGCGAGCGCCGCGCCCATCGTCCCCGCGCCGACAACGACAGCATTGTGTACATGGTATTTCATAGGGTTCTCTCCTTGTGGTAAAGTATCAAGGAAACAAGGAAACAAGGAAACAAGGAAACAAGGAAACAAGGAAACAAGGAAACAAGGAAACAAGTACTTGTCTACTTGTCTACTTGCCTCCTTGCTACTTATCTACTTGTCTACCCACACTCTCACCGCAACTCGCTCGAGCGGTAGCCCAAAATCTGCCGC
>MNXK01000093.1 GCA_001872165.1 Anaerolineae bacterium CG2_30_58_95 | reverse complement strand
TCTGGCGGACAGCCATCACATCCTGATGGTCGCCAAAGATGGACAGCGCATGCGCGGCGATGGAGCGCGCCGCCACGTGGAAGACCGTGCTGGTGAGCTCGCCCGCGATCTTGTACATGTTGGGGATCATCAGCAGGAGTCCCTGCGAGGCGGTGAAGGTGGTGGTCAGCGCGCCGGTTTGGAGCGCGCCATGCACCGCGCCCGCCGCGCCGCCCTCGGACTGCATCTCGATCACGAGGGGCGTTGTGCCCCAGATGTTTTTTCTGTGTTTGGCCGACCACTCGTCCGCGAATTCGCCCATGGCGGAGGAGGGGGTGATCGGGTAGATGGCAATCACCTCGTTAATGCGGTGCGCTACGGAGGCGGTGGCTTCGTTGCCGTCAATCGTAACAATCTTGCGTTTCATGCTTGCTCCTTCTAATCGGGTGTGCTTCACAGGGCAAAATAAGCCCTATGCTATTTTCAACCAACTTATAAGTTTATACCCCCCTCATGACCTGCGATAGTTATTTAAAACATGTAATAAACTGCGACATGTCATGATGAATTATTTCAAGTACTTTTCCAGATGCGGGCGCGCCAGGAGCAGCGCTGCCAGCGACTTGGAATCGGGGATTTCGCCGCTTTCGGCCATTTTCAAAGCCTCGGCCAGGGGAAAGGCTTCGACTTGCAGGAATTCGTCATCGTCGGCCTGCAGCGGATCGTGGCGCAGGCTCGTGGCCAGATAAACGTGCATGTATTCCGTGGAGTAACCCGGGGCGAGGAAGAATCCGCCGATGAGCTGGATTTGGTCGGCGGCCATGCCCGTCTCTTCACGCACCTCGCGCCGGGCGCAGGCTTCTGGCGCTTCGCCTTCATCCAGGGTGCCAGCCGGCAATTCGAGCAGGGACTGGCTGGCCGCGTGGCGGTACTGGCGGACGAAGAGCAGGTTGCCTTTATCATCAATCGGGATGAGGACGACCGAGCCATGATGCTCGACGATGTCGAACTTGGTCGTGCGCCCGTCTGGCAGGCGTAAGTGGTCGCGGCGGATGGTAAAAGCGCGGCCGGGATAGACAATTTCGGAATTGATCAGTTCGAAAGGCATGTCATGACCTCTAGTAGTAAACTGAGACCTCACAGGTCTTCAAGACCTGTGAGGTCTTCCTGCCTGGGTGACGATGAGGCGTTTGCTTTTATGGTAGCTGGCAGTACAAGCTACCATTAGGGGATGCTCAAGGACTGGCCGGCAGTCAGCGTGTAAGGCGCAGTCAGGCCATTGACCGCCGCGATGGCCAGCGGGTCCACATCCCCGTATTTGCAGGCGATGCTGTAGATGGTGTCGTTCGCTTGGATGGTATATGTAGCCGGGTGTTGGATCAGGGCGCGCGGGGAGGGGAAGGCGGCGGCCGTCTGCGGGATCGTGAGCACCAAGCCGGGGCTGAACGTCTGTCCTCCGCTCAAGCCGTTGAGCGACAGCAAAACGTCTGGGTCAATGTTGTAGCGACGGGCGATGCAGTAAGGGAATTCACCCTCGTGCAGCGTATAGGTCGCCGGCCGGATAGGGGGCGTGACCGTGATGGCGAGCGGCGTGGCTGGTGTGGTTGTGATCCCTGGAGCACCCGTGGGAGGGATCAGGGAGGTGGGCGTCGGGCTGGGTAACGTACCCTCTACGGTGGGCGAGCTGGTCAGGTCCGGCGTGGGAGTGTTGTTGACCGGAAGCCCAGCCCCAGCCAGGGCTGTCTGCGTGGCCAGGGCTTGCAACATCTGCATTGGGTCGGTCACTGGCGGATTGCCAGTTGCGGTCGGCGTGGGCAACGGAGCTTGAGATGCAGATCGCTCGCACGCAACCAGGAATAAAGCCAGAACCATGCCAACTGCCAGGATCGAGATAAACTTCTTAGACATGAGCATCCTCCTCGTTCGAGAGCCTATGTTTCTATAAGCTCAATGGTGTGATACTAGCACAACCTTTCTAAAGCGTCAAGCAGGAACCAGGCTTGCTCCGGCGGCGGCTTGGCAGATATACACACTGGGCGTCAGCCCGGTCTGGCGCGTATATTCCTGGGCCACGTGGAGGCTGAACTCTTGTACCTTTTCGGCGCGGACGAGGGCGACGGCGCAGCCGCCGAACCCCGCGCCGGTCATGCGCACCCCGAAACAGCCCGCGGCCTGACGGGCAATCTCCACCATGCTGTCCAGCGCCGGGCTGGAGACCTCGAAATCGTCACGCAGGCTGGCGTGGCTGGCATCCAGCAGGCCTCCAAGCCTCTCCATATCGCCACGCCTCATGGCGGCGACGGCCTGGCTCACGCGCTCGTTTTCGCGGATGACGTGCCGGGCGCGGCGGCGGGTCAGCGGGTCGAGCTGGCCGGCGCGCGTCTCGAAGGTCTGCCTGTCCACGTCCCGCAGGGCGCGGACACCGAAGAAGCGCGCGGCGGCATCGCACTGGGCGCGGCGCTCGTTGTAATCCGAATCCACCAGGCCGCGGCGGGTGGCGGTATCCAATACGGCGACCGATAGTCCGCCCGGCAGGGGGATTTGTTCGAAGTCGAGCGAGCGGCAGTCCAGGAAGAGGGCGTGACCCGCCTGGGCTGCCGCGCAGATCATCTGATCCATGATGCCGCAGTTCAAACCCACCCACTCGACTTCGGCCTTCAGGCCCAGGCGGGCCATTTTAACGGGTTCCCATTCCAGGTCCGAAACGGCGGCGAAGGCCCGCGCCGCGGCCAGCTCCAGCGCGGCGGATGACGACAACCCGGCGCCTTTGGGTACATCGCCTGTCACTACACCTTCCCAACCTTCAACCCCTCGGGCTGAGCCGCTCGGCTGAGCGCTCGCGACGAAGCCTCGGGGCGAAGCCTTCAACCTTTCAACCTGCATCGCCCAGGCCACGCCTTTGATATATTCGGGCCATCCTTTCCCCTTGTGCAGGTTATCGAGAGAAAATTCTGCGGCTTCGTCGAAATCGAGCGAGTGGACGATCACCTGCCGGTCGCGGCGCGGGCGCAGGGCGATCCACACGGCGCGGTCAATCGCCATCGGCAGGACGAAGCCGTCATTGTAGTCGGTATGCTCGCCGATGATGTTCACCCGCCCCGGGGCGCGGATGATGAAGGCAGGGGGTGCAGCGAAGCGACTCCTGAACGCCTGCGTGATCGTTGGCTGTAAATCCATGCCTGGGATTATATCTGTTTTCATAAGAAATCGGAGTAAAGTGTCATATTTGAGGCATGACCTCCATCACTTGCCCCAAAGCGGGGGGAATTATACAATAAAGAAGATAATTTCTATCCTGATTAGCCGAGAGGAAGGTAACATGCAGATCACCCGTCAGGCAGATTATGCGGTTCGCGCGGTACTGTACCTGGCTCGTCTAGGCCCCAACCAGCGCGCCGCGACCAGCCATGTTGCCCACGAACAACGTATCCCTCCCTCGTTCCTGGCCAAGATCATCTCCCAGCTCTCGATCGCCGGCTTGCTGCACACCTCACGCGGGGCGCGCGGCGGCGTCTCGCTGGCGCGCGAGGCGAAGGAAATCACCCTGTTGGATGTCGTCGAAGCCATTGACGGCCCGATCCTGCTCAATGAGTGCGTTGGCGAAAAAGGGATGTGCGCCTTCGCTGATGAGTGCCCGTTGAAGCCCATCTGGTGTGAGGCGCAGGAGACGTTGGTCAGGCGATTGAAGGATACGAAATTCGACCAGTTGGTGAACGGGCATTCGAGCTGATCGAAGGAGCAACATGTCTATGCCTCGTACTGTCCGTGCCCCGCGCGGGACGCAACTCACTTGTAAATCCTGGCTGACCGAAGCTCCCTACCGCATGATCCAGAATAACCTCGACCCGGAAGTGGCCGAGCGCCCGCAGGATTTGGTCGTCTACGGCGGGCGCGGACAGGCGGCGCGCAACTGGGAGTGTTTCGACGCCATCCTCGAGTCGCTCAAGAATCTCGAAGATGACGAGACGCTGTTGGTGCAATCCGGCAAGCCGGTAGCCATCTTCAAGACGCACCGCGACGCCCCGCGCGTGCTCATTGCCAACTCCAACCTCGTCCCGCACTGGGCCACGCAGGAGCACTTCGACAAGCTGGCCGCCCAGGGTCTCATCATGTACGGCCAGATGACCGCCGGTTCGTGGATCTACATCGGCACGCAGGGCATCCTGCAAGGCACTTACGAGACCTTCGGCGCGCTGGCCAAACTGCGCGGCTGGGGTTCTCTCAAAGGTAAATTTGCTCTCACCGCCGGTCTGGGCGGGATGGGGGGCGCGCAGCCGCTGGCCATCACCATGAACGAGGGCGTCGGCCTGATCGTCGAAGTGGACCCGGCGCGCGCCAAACGCCGCCTCGAGATCGGTTACGTGGATACGGTGGTGGACACGCTCGAAGAGGCCATGACGCAGGTCGAGGAAGCCAAAGGGCAGCAAAAACCCAAGTCCATTGGTTTGATCGGCAACGCGGCTGACGTCTATTACGAGCTGGCGGCGCGCGGCGTGACTCCCGACGTGGTCACCGACCAGACGCCCGCCCACGACGTGCTGATGTACGTGCCCTCGGGCTTGAGCGTGGCCGCCGCCGAGGAGCTGCGCAAGTCCAATCCGAAAGAATACGAAAAGAAATCCATGGCTTCGATGGCGAAGCACGTCCAGGCCATGCTGGAATTCAAGCGCAGGGGCGCGGAGGTGTTCGACTACGGCAACAACCTGCGCCAGCGCGCCTACGATTACGGCGTGACGGACGCCTTCGAGTTCCCTGGCTTCGTCCCGGCTTACATCCGCCCATTGTTCTGCGAGGGCAAGGGGCCGTTCCGCTGGGTGGCGCTTTCGGGCGAGAAGGAAGACATCTACAAGACCGACGCAGCCATCCTGGAACTCTTTCCCCAGGACGACCACCTGCGCCGCTGGCTGAAGATGGCGCGCGAAAAAGTCCCCTTCCAGGGACTGCCGGCGCGCATCTGCTGGCTGGGCTACGGCGAGCGCCTCAAGGCCGGGCTGAAATTCAACGAGATGGTGGCCAAGGGCATTCTCAAAGCCCCCATCGTGATCGGGCGCGACCACCTGGACTCTGGCTCGGTCGCCAGCCCGAACCGCGAGACCGAGGCCATGAAAGACGGCACGGACGCGGTCTCCGACTGGCCGATCCTGAACGCGCTCATCAACGCCGTCGGCGGTGCGACCTGGGTCTCGTTCCACCACGGCGGCGGGGTGGGCATCGGCTACAGCCAGCACGCCGGCCAGGTCATCGTGGCGGACGGCACGCCCGAAGCCGCGCGGCGGCTGGAGCGTGTCCTGACCACTGACCCGGGCCTGGGCATCGTCCGCCACGCGGATGCAGGCTACGCGATCGCGGTCGAGGCGGCCAAGCGGCATGGGATCAAGATGCCGATGCTGAAGTGAGAAACCTTTTAACCACGAAGGACACGAAGTGGGACGAAATTTTTCCCTTCGACAGGCTCAGGGCATCGCCTTCGTGTTCCGTCGTGTCCTTTGTGTTAATTGGTTTTCCTCCACCCCGCGGACCGTGCCGCCGCGCACAACCGGCCGCTCGGCTCACCTGCACGCCCAATCAACAAAATAATTGCCAGACCTTGATTTTTCCTCGATAATTCTTGGGGGCGACCATGATTTTTATCCAATAATTTTCAAGGTCAACCCTAACAATTATTGAGCAGTTATAGTCACCCTGCGAGCGGCGGCGTGGACGTAAGGCGCGAGCCAGCTTCCCCCCTGCGGTTGGACGCGGCTTCCCGCGAGCGGACGCGAGGGGGAATAATCGGATGCTAGTTCAATATACTCTCCTATAGCTCAAACTCCTCCGCTGAACAGAAAGGTCAACCTGTCTGGCGCGGCGCACTCCCCCGTTAAACGCCAAGCGCCCCGGCACGTGTATGTCGGGACGCCTGGTTG
>MNXK01000167.1 GCA_001872165.1 Anaerolineae bacterium CG2_30_58_95 | reverse complement strand
GGGGCTACGCCAGGATCGCAAGGAAATCCATTCGCGGCGAAGGGAACGTTTTCCAAGCGGAAGGCGCCACCCTTTCGGGCATCGAACTGGACATCATCGGCGAACGCAACCGCATCATCGTCGCGGAGGGCTGCGTGCTGAATAATGTAAAATTCCGTCTGCGCGGCTCGGACCACCTCATCGAGATCGGCAAGAATTGCCGGTTCAGCCGCGCGGGTTCCTTTTGGCTGGAGGACCATCACGGTGAGGTGCGGATCGGCCAGAACACGACCATGGTGGAAGTTTCCATTTCATTGGCTGAACCCCATTCCAAAGCGCTTATCGGAGAAGAGTGCATGTTTGCCAGTGATATCGAAATCCGCACTTCCGATGCGCATTCGGTCATTGACGCAGCCAGCGGCGAGCGGATCAACTTTGCCGAAGATGTTACAATCGGCAATCACGTCTGGATCGCCTCGCATTCCATTATCTTGAAAGGCGTGAACATCGGTGAAAACTCTGTAGTGGCTGCAGGAGCGGTCGTCACAAGCTCTTGCCCGCCTGGATCCATCCTGGCCGGTAATCCCGCCAGGGTCATCAAGACCGGGATTACGTGGATGAGAGAACGGATTATCGAGTGACCGAATGGAAAACATTTTCGAGAAATTCAACCTGAAAGGCCGCGTTGCCATCGTCACCGGCGGGGCGGGATTGCTGGGAAGCGAATTTTGCCGGACTTTGGCCGAGGCTGGCGCGGTCGTCGTCGTGGCGGACCTGGCAGCGGGTCCCGCGCGAAGCGTGGCCGAATCCCTCACCCATGCCATTCCCTTCCCGCTGAATGTCACCGACCCGGCCGCCTGCGCCGCGCTGGTCGAGATGACGTTGAAGGAATTCGGGCGGCTGGATGTGCTGGTCAACAGCGCCGCCCTCGACCCGAAGTTCGACGCCGAGGCGCTGGCAAAGGGCATCACCCCCGGCCGGTTCGAGGATTACCCGCTCGACCAGTGGAACGCGGCTCTCAACGTCAACCTGACCGGTATGTTCCTGGTCACGCAGGCGTGCGTCAAACCGATGCTCGAACAGGGCCGGCGCGGCAGCATCATCAACATCTGCTCGACCTACGGGCTGAACGGCCCCGACCAGCGCATTTACATCAAGAACGGCCGGCGGGTGGCGTTCAAGCCAGTCTATTACACGGTGACCAAAGCTGGTGTGCTGGGCTTCACCAAATATCTCGCCGCCTATTATGCCGGGACAGAGATCCGTGTAAATTCGTTGTCACCTGGCGGCGTGTTCAATGACCACGACGAAACCTTTGTCGCCAACTACTCTGCCAAGACCATCCTCGGCCGCATGGCGCGCAAGGACGAGATGAACGGCGCGCTGCTTTTCCTCGCCTCGGATGCTTCCTCGTACGTGACCGGCGGCAACCTGGTGGTGGATGGAGGCTGGACGGCTTGGTAGGGAAACAGGTAAACAAGTACACAGGTATACAGGTAAACAAGGCGGTGTATGTACTGTGTACGTGTTTACCTGTATACTTGTCTACATTTGCCTATGACTGAAACTCTCGCTCTCATTCCCGCTCGTGGAGGTTCCAAGGGGATCCCGCGCAAGAATATCCGCCCGTTTGCCGGCTACCCGCTGATCGCCTACAGCATCGCGGCCGGCTTGCAGGCTGAGGCGGTGACGCGCGTTATTGTCAGCACCGACGACGAGGAGACCACCGCCATCGCCCGCCGGTTTGGGGCAGAAGTTCCCTTCCTGCGCCCGGCAGAACTGGCACAGGATAATACCACTGACCTGCCTGTCTTCGAGCATGCCCTGAAATGGCTGGCCGAGAACGAAGGCTATAAACCGGATGTGATCGTGCAGTTGCGCCCGACCTCGCCCATCCGTCCGAGGGACTGTGTGGATAACGCCGTGAGGCTGCTTCTTGCACATCCCGAAGCTGACTGCGTGCGCGGCGTTGTACCAGCCGGGCAGAACCCCCACAAGATGTGGCGGCTGCCGGCCGGCGAGAACGCCCCGATGCAGAACCTGCTCGCTGTTCCTGGCATTGATGAGCCATACAACGCGCCACGCCAGAGCCTGCCGCCGGTCTACTGGCAGACCGGTCACGTTGACGCCATCCGCACGACTACCATCCTCGAAAAAGGCTCGATGAGTGGAAGGATTATTTATCCGCTTGTCTTGGACCCGCGCTACACGGTAGATCTGGATAACCTGTCCGATTGGGCGAAATATGAATGGCTGGTCTCGTTTGGCGGATTGGAGATGGTTTGGCCTGGCAAACCCCGCCGCCCGCTGCCGGAGGAGATCGAACTCATCGTGCTGGATTTCGATGGCGTGGTGACCGATAACCGCGTCTGGACGGATGAGACCGGGCGCGAGATGGTCGCCGCCAGCCGCAGTGACAGCATGCACATCCGCGCCCTGCGCGAGATGGGAATAGAGGTTATCATCCTATCATCGGAACCCAATCCGGTCGTCACGGCGCGGGCGAAGAAAATCGGCGTGGAGGCCGTGCAGAGCGTGGGCATCCGCGAAAAAGGCGAAGCCCTGAAAAAACTGCTCGCCGAGCGAAAGGTGGACCCGGCTCACGTTGTCTACGTCGGCAACGATATCAACGACCTGCCCTGCTTCGAGATGGTTGGCTGGGCAGTGGCTGTTGCAGACGCATACCCCGAGGTGGCGCGGGCGGCCGATTTCGTCTTGAACAAGCGCGGCGGTCACGGCGCGGTGCGGGAGTTGTGTGAGTTAATTCTGAACAAGATCCGTAGTGGCGACTTTCGCGAAGCCCCTTTGGGGCAGTCGCTCTAGCGACCAAGCGCTTATCCGTATAACGGAACGCAAACTTCAGTCTACCCTGCATTGCGGACTAAAGTCCGCGTTCCAGCTTTAACGGAACGCAGACTTCAGTCTGCCCCGCACTACGGACCAAAGTCCGCGTTCCAGCTTTAACGGAATGCAGACTTCAGTCTGCCCTGCATTGCGGACTAAAGTCCGCGTTCCAGAGGTTTTCGGATAGACACTAAAGTTGTCACTACGAGGAATGGAGAAGAAAATGACTCGTAAAGTAAAAATTGGCAATCGCATGGTTGGCGACGGCCATCCGACCTACATTGTCGCCGAGATTGGCGTCAACCACAATGGCGACCTCGAAATCGCCAAACAGATGATTGACGCCGCCGTTCACGCGGGTGTGGAGGCGGTCAAGTTCCAGAAGCGCACGCCGGAACTTTCTACTCCAGATGAGCAAAAGAACCAAATGCGCGAGACGCCCTGGGGCTACATTACCTACCTCGAATATCGGCGCAAAGTCGAGTTCGGCGAGGCCGAATACCGCGAAATTGACCGGTACTGCAAGAAGCGCAATGTACCCTGGTTTGCATCTGTCTGGGATGAGCCCTCGGTGGACTTTCTCGAACGGTTCCACACACCAGCCTATAAAATCCCTTCCGCTGCGCTGACCGATCACAATTTGCTCCGTCACCTGCGCAAGACCCATAAGCCGCTCATCCTCTCGACCGGCATGTCCACCCTCGAGCAGATCAAGGTCGCTGTGGATGTGCTCGGCACGGAGGATCTGGTCATTACCCATGCCACCAGCACCTATCCCTGCGAGCCGGAGGAACTCAACCTGCGCATGATCGCGACCCTGCGCGAGACCTTCCCGTGCCCAATCGGCTACTCCGGCCACGAGGTGGGACTTGTCCCCTCGGCGGTGGCTGTCGCGCTGGGCGCGTGCCTGGTCGAGCGGCACATCACCCTCGACCGCGCCATGTGGGGCAGCGACCAGTCTGCCTCGGTCGAGCCAGGTGGTTTCGAGCGGCTGGTCAAGTATATCCGCGTCACCGAGTCCGCGCTGGGCGATGGCGAGAAGAAAGTTTACGAGAGCGAAATGTCTTCGCTCAACAGGCTTAGAAGAGTAAAGGGATAATCTTGGCAGGCAGGTTCTCTCCGGGAACGTTGGCAGACTACGGCCAACGAAAAATATCCCGCATGAAGGATGTTCTTCGCCTCGTCCGGCTGGCGCGACAGGTCTCCCGTCAGGCGCGACCCGATCCTGGCCAGAGACCGGTCGTCTTTTTCAACGCCTCCACGCGCTTGAGCGGCTTGAGCCTGAACGCGGCTTTCTCATTGGTCACATCCTGGGCAGTCCGGCTGGCAGGCGCGCCAGTGGTGCATTTCGTCTGCAGGGCAGGGATGAGCCGCTGCGTCCTCGGCACCGACCGCGACGATTTCAGCCAGCCCCCGCCGTGCGAAATGTGCCTGCGCCAATCGCGCTTCAACTACGCTCATGCTGGCGTGCAATGGTTCGCATTTCAGCGCGATGACAGGTTAGCCGAAGCGCTTGCGGGATTGAGCCTCGCTGATCTGATGAGCTTCCAGTTCCCAGTGACCGGTCACCAATCAGATACAGTTCACTCGTCACTCGTCACTCGTCACATACCTCTGGGCGCGCTGGTGCTGCCATCTATCCGCTGGCGGCTGCGGCTGCATAATCTTGTGGATGACGAACCGACGCGCTTTCTGTATCGTGAATACATCCTTTCTGCCTGGAATGCTGCCAGCGAATTCAATGCCCTATTAGAGCGCAACAACCCGCAAACTGTCGTCGTTTTTAACGGCCAGTTCTTCCCTGAGGCAACCGCGGCCTGGCTGGCGCGGCAGCGCGGCATCCGCGTGCTCACGCACGAGGTCGGCTTCCAACCGTTGAGCGGCTACTTCACCACCGGCGAGGCCACCATCTATCCCATCACCATCCCTGACGACTTCGAATTGAACGCGGAGCAAAATGCCCGTCTGGATGCCTACCTCGAAAAGCGATTCCAGGGCAAATTCAGCATGGCGGGCATCCGCTTCTGGCCGGAGATGAAGGGATTGAGCCAGGAATTTTTACAAAAGGCAGCCGGATTCGAGCAAATCGTGCCGGTCTTTACCAACGTTATCTTCGATACCAGCCAGCCGCATTCCAACGTGGTTTTCCCCACCATGTTTGCCTGGCTGGACCTGGTGCTGGAAGTCGCCAGAAAACATCCCGAAACGCTGTTTGTCATCCGCGCTCACCCGGACGAGGCGCGCCCCGGCAAGGCCAGCCGTGAGAGCGTGGCGGCCTGGATCGAACAGAGTCGGGCGACCGATTTGCCCAACGTGGTGTTCGTCCCGCCGGATGAATTCATAAGCTCATACGAATTGATCCAACGCGCAAAGTTCGTGATGATCTATAACTCGACTATCGGGTTGGAGGCTACGATCATGGGCACGTCAGTCCTGTGCGCCGGCAAGGCGCGCTTTACGCAGTATCCGACGGTCTTCTTTCCGCAGACGCAGGCGGAATTCCGCAGAACGTTCGAAAAGTTCCTTGCCGCACAGGAAGTGGCTGCGCCGTCGGAACATCGCCGGAACGCCCGGCGCTTCCTGTATTATCAGTTGTTCCGCTCCTCACTGCCTTTCGATGCCTGGCTGGAAGCGACCGAAACCCGCGGCTATGTGCGCTTCAGGAAGTTCGCCTGGCAATCGCTGCTGCCCGCTGCCTCGCCGACTGTCCGTGCGCTGCTGGATGGCATTTTGGGTGAGGGCGACTTTTTGTTGGAAGCACAGCCGGAGTCCAACGTCTCCCGACGTTGGTCATGAATAATCCGAAGTCTGGAGACTTCGGACTCCGTAGGTATTTTTGATGGAAACAATAACAAAAAACGTACAAAACCTTATCGCCGAAGCCCTGCAAGTCACTATTGATGAAATCCCACCCAATCTGGCCTTCGGCGGGATCAAGCAATGGGATTCGATGGGTCACATGGGCATCCTGCTGCTGCTCGAAGAACGCTTCGGCGTGCCTATCGACGCGGATGTGATCGCCACGCTGACCAGCATCCCAGCC
>MNXK01000157.1 GCA_001872165.1 Anaerolineae bacterium CG2_30_58_95 | reverse complement strand
CAAGTCCAGCTATCAAGCGAGGATATCTCGTATATCATCAATTGTAATGATACAGGATTCTTCTGTGAAGTAAAACCTTGCGCTTGACCAAAGATATTCTTCGGGGTTTTCGCTCAATTTCCAATGCTCTTGGCAGGGGTTGTTATGGATGTAGTTCATTTTCTGTTCGAGGAATTCGCTTGAAAAAACGTCTTTGGCGTTGTAATCATCTTCCCATACTTTGTGATTCTGTTTTTCAGGATGCTCCACTTTGTTCGCCAGGAGTCTTTTGGCTTCTGCATTGCGTTCCGCTTTAAGTTGACGCAGGATACGGTCCGATGTCTGCCGCTTGAAGTCTCTCATAAAATCTGAAAGCGGATCGTTCTGGGTAAATTGCCCAATAAAGTGGATGTGATTGGGCATGATGACGAAACAGTAAAGTTTGAGTCGCTTGCGGAGGCGAAAGCAGTCGAAGGTATCTACAATAATTCGCTTGATGACATCACGCTGGAAAATATGAAGGTAGTTCACCGCTTTGGTGGTGACGAAGTAGAAGTGATCGGGGTCAAAATTGGGTTTCCAGGCCATCAGTTTCTCTTTGGTGGCGGATTTGGCAATCCGCCAGAGCAGGGGTTTTTGCTTTGCTGGACTGCCAAGTCCAGCGAATGCGGAATGTGGCAATCTGCCGGAGCATGGGTTTTTGCTTTGCTGGACTGCCAAGTCCAGCGAATGCGGAATGTGGCAATCTGCCGGAGCAGGGGTTTTTGCTTTGCTGCACTGCCAAGTCCAGCGAATGCGGGATGTGGCAATCCGCCGGAGCAGGGGTTTTTGCTTTGCTGCACTGCCAAGTCCAGCGAATGCGGGATGTGGCAATCCGCCGGAGCATGGGTTTTTGCTTTGCTGGACTGCCAAGTCCAGCGAATGCGGAATGTGGCAATTTCGCGTAGAAATTCCACCGGTGAGGCTTACCCCATCCCAGCGTTGAGCTTGTCGAGGGTTTCGCGCGCAGGCCTCAAGTCCGGATCGGTCAGGCGGTTGAGGGGCGTTTCGGGCAGGTTGTAGAGATCGGTCAGCACGGGGCGTCCAGTCTCCACGTAAATCAGACCGGTCACCATCCAGTTATTCCGTTGCGCTTCTTCCATCATTCGCAGCGCCTGCCAGCGGTCGGTCGGGTCGTAATCTTTCTCTAGTTTCTTCAGTATGACCGTCGAGCCATCGTGCAGGGTCACCTCGCGTGTGGTGCCTTCCTCGAAATCTTCGACCGTGATCTCGTCCAGCGCGGGGATGAAGGAAATCTCGTGTAGCGGCGCTTCGTGATCTTTGCCCCAGGCGTAGGAATGGAACGTATTTTCCTGGTTGTTGAAGGTGACGCATGGGCTGATGATGTCGAGGACCGCGATCCCATGGTGACTCAAGGCAGCCTTGATCAGTTCCTTGACCTGCTTTGGGTCGCCGGCGAAGGAACGCGCTACGAAGGTGGCGTTGGAGGCCAGGGCTTCCATACAGATGTCCACGGGCATGTAAAAATTAGTGCCTTGATGTCTAAGTTCCAGGCCCTTCTCGGCGGTGGCCGAGAACTGGCCCTTGGTCAGCCCGTAGACGCCGTTGTTCTCCACGATGTACACCATCGGCGCGTTGCGGCGGACGAGGTGCTTGAACTGTCCTATGCCGATGCTGGCTGTATCGCCGTCGCCGGAGACGCCAATGGCGCGCAAATGCGTATTGGCGAATAGCGCGCCGGTCGCCAGGGAGGGCATACGCCCGTGCAGGCCGTTGAACCCGAAGGAACGGTTCAAGAAGTAGGTCGGACTTTTGCTGGAGCAGCCGATGCCGCTGAATTTCAGCAGTTCTTCGGGGACGATGTCCATTTCGTAGCAGGCGGCGATAATCTGGCTGGCGATGGAGTTGTGTCCGCAACCCTGGCAGAGCGTGGTCGGAAAGCCTTTGTAGTCGGCCCTGGTCATGCCGGCGCGGTTAGTTTGGCTGGTAGTTGTTGGTGTAGCCATCTTACTTGACCTCCTGTGCCAGTATGGTCTCTTTGACCCAGTTGGACGTAAGTGGAAGCCCGTCACTGTGGCAGGCTGAAATGAGTTTGTGTCCCTGCTCAGGCATGGTCATACTCAGGATTTGGCGCAACTGGCCGTCGCGATTGGCCTCGACCACGTAGACGCGTTGATGGCTTTTGACGAACTCGTTGACTTCAACCGTGCACGGCAGGGCGCGCAGCCGCAGGAAGCTGGTTTTTGGACCTTTGTCCTGTTCCAGTAAATGACGGGCCTCTTCTACCGCCGGAATAGTTGACCCATAGGCAATAATGCCGACTTCCGCGTCCTTTTCGGTTTCGATGACCGGCTTTGGGACGAGCGTTCGAGCGGTTTCGAATTTGCGTCGCAGGCGGGCCATATTGGCTTCCCAGGTTTTGGCGTCCTCAGTGTAGTGGGCGTTCTCGTCATGACCGGTGCCGCGCCCAAGCCAGGCAGAGGCCGGGTGACGGTTGCCGGGGATGGTGCGGTAGGGGATGGCGTCGCCGTCCACGTCCTTGTAGCGTGCCCACAAGCCGTTTGTCTTTTCCAGATCTTTTTCCCAAAGGGTTTTGCCGCGATCCATGCGGACATCCGGGTATTCGAACGGCTTGGTCATCCATTGGTTCATGCCGAAATCCAGGTCGCTCAAGACGAAGACAGGCGTCTGCAGGCGTTCGGCCAGGTCGAAGGCGCGCCAGCCAAACTCGAAGCACTCGTTGACCGAACCGGGCAGGAGGATGACGTAGTTGGTGTCACCGTGACCCATGAAATACGTGAAGGTCAGGTCGCCTTGCGAGGTGCGCGTGGGCAAGCCGGTGCTTGGTCCGATGCGTTGAACGTCCCAGATGACGAGCGGGACTTCGGCGTAATACGCCAGGCCGGCGTATTCCGTCATCAGGCTAAAGCCAGGGCCGGAGGTGGAGGTCATGGAACGTAGGCCGGCCCAACCCGCGCCAATGGCCATGCCGATGGCAGCCAGTTCGTCCTCGGCCTGAACGGCAGCGTAGGTATTCTTGCCTTCGGCGGTTTTGCGCAACTGAGGCAGGTATTCATTCAATGATTCAGCCAGGCTGGAAGCCGGTGTGATCGGATACCAGGCCACGAACTGCACGCCGCCGTAGATTGCGCCCAGCGCAGCGGCCGTGTTGCCGTCAGCCATGATCAGGCCGGCGGTCTTGTCCATCGGCTCGACGAAGTAGGGGTCACTTTTGGTCAGGTTGGCAGCGGCCCAGTCAGCGGCGGCTTTGACGGTGGCGAAGTTCGAGGCGACGGCCTTGGATTTGCCGCCAAAGTGGTAATCCAGCGCCTGGCGGATTTTGTCCAAATCCATGTCGAGAATCTGGGCGAGTACGCCGACATAAACCATATTGGCGATGTAATCACGCAATTTCGGGGAAACATCCGCGACGCTGGCGAGCTGCTTGACTGGCATCGGGTAGACGGTGATGTCCGCGCGGTGGATGGGCAGTTTGATATCGTCAGCGTAGAAAAAGGCTCCACCGGGCAGAACACTCGCCAGGTCGCGCTCGAACGAGGCCGGGTTGATGCAAACGACAATTTCATGCTCATCGCGGCGGGCCATGAATCCATCCTTGTTGACGCGGATGGTGTACCAGGTCGGTTGTCCTTGGATATTGGAGGGGAACAAGTTCTTGCCCGAAACGGGAATGCCCATCTTGAACAAGGCTCGTAACAATGTCGTATTTGCAGTCTGGCTGCCGGAGCCGTTGACGGTTGCGATGGTGATGCTGAAATCGTTGATTATTTTTGAGACGACAGGCATGGTTCTCTCCTAATTTGTTTAGGTCGCTGAAGGTGGGCGCTGCGTGATCAGATCGGTATGCTCTAACAGGGCGTGATAGCCGGCTTCGTAATCTTGGTTGCAAATTGCTTCTACCATTTTCTGGTGGTATCCCCAAACTTCTTCGAGATAATGGTAGTCAGCATAAACGTTCAGGCCGACGGCTTCGTAAGCCTCCCAATAAGCTTCCAGCAAACCGGTGACGAAGGGATTTTCCAGGCGACGATAGATCATGAGGTGAAGTTCGCGGTGCTCGGCATGGGGGATTTGTGCTGGTGTGCCGCGCAGTTTCTCCCAGGCGCGGCGGATCACGTTGTTCAGTGCGCTTCTGTCCTCAGCGGTCAACTTTTGGACGGCCTCGTGCCAGTAGGTCATCTCGATGTGTTTACGCAGGTCGGCAAAGGCCTGGAAATGAGTTTTGTCCAACGCCAGGGCGTAAGCCAGGCTTTGGCGGACGGCCGGCAAAAATGAGTACGCTTTACGCCGGATGCCGATGCGTGGCCGCACCTCGACCAGGCCGAGGGCGCGGGCGACCTCGAGCTGTTCGCGCAACGCGGCGATGCCAACGCCCAGCTCCTGACTCAGGTCGGCCAGCGATGGCAAACTTTGATCCTCCGCTTGCTCGTGGTTGACCAGATAGCGGAGGAATTCAGAAAGTAGGTCGGGTGAATTGTGTTCGCGGGACATAGGATAATAAATACGATTAATCAGATTAGTTCTATGAAAAAAAGTATATCATCAAAGCTTATATCAGTCAAGAAATACCCTTATCCCTTCAAGAACTCTGCCACCGCAGAGGCCATCAAGGCCGCGCCGCGGGGGAGGGCGCCTTCATCGAAATCGAAGCGGGGATGGTGGTGGCCGGCATCCAACCCCTTTTCCTTGTTTGCCGAGCCGATAAAGAAGAAACAACCGGGCGCTTTTTCCATGATAAAGGCGAAATCTTCCGAGCCCATGGTTACGTAATCACCGCTGTCAATTGTAGCTTCGGGGAACACCTGGCGAGCGACGGCTGCAATGCGCGCCGCGCTCTCTGGCTGGTTGATGACCGCGGGCGTCAGGCGTTGCAGCTCGACCTCGGCGCGGCAGCCCATTGTCTCGGCCAGCCCATACACAATGACCTCGAAGCGTTCCAGCACCTTTTCCCGGACTTGCGGCTCGAAGGTGCGGATCGTGCCCGCCAGCTCCACGGCTTGCGGGATGACGTTGAAGGCCTCGCCGCCGTGGATAGTACACACGCTGACCACCGCGGCCTGCAATGGAGGAACATTGCGGGCAACGATGCTCTGCAGCGCGGCGACGATCTGGGCTGCGGCCAACACCGGATCAGCAGCCAGGTGCGGCACGGCACCGTGTCCGCCCTTGCCGCGCACCTTGATCTTGAAAAGCTCGGCGCCGGCCATGGCCGGGCCGCAGGCAATCCCAAGCCAGCCGAGCGGCTTTTCGTTCCAGAGGTGCAGAGCCAGGGCCAGGTCAGGTTTTGGATTTTCGAGAACACCCGCAGCGATCATTCCTTCTGCACCGCCCAGCCCTTCCTCGGCCGGCTGGAAGATGAACTTGACCGTTCCAGCCAGCTCCTGGCGATGGGCATGGAGCATCCTGGCTACGGTCAGGCCGATGGCAGTGTGACCGTCGTGGCCGCAGGCGTGCATTACGCCGGGATTTTGGGAGGCATAGGCTGCGCCAGTTTCCTCGAGGATGGGCAGGGCATCCATGTCGAAGCGCGCCAGGATGACCGGGCCGGGTCGCGCGCCTTCGAGCAGCGCGACGATGCCGGTCTCGGCGATGCCGGTGTGCACCTCCAGTCCGAGGGAAGTCAATTCACGCGCAACGATGCCGGCTGTGCGAACTTCCTTGAATCCGAGTTCGGGGTGCATATGGAAGTCGCGCCGCAGGGATTGGGTGTATTCGAAGAGCGATTGGGCTTCGGAAAGAAAGTCGGTCATTGTGAACTCCGTTGTTAATAGGCTCTCTGGGATTTGCCGTGATAGGCCAGCATATCTGGCGTTTGGCGTAAGGCGGATTGCCAATCCGCCCCACATCTGGCGGTATATCACGCCGATTCCCAATGAACCTGTTAATAGTGCAGAAGAGGCGGCTCCTCGCGAAGCACCCTGTGGGCATGCCGCCGGATGTCGGGCATGGTAGCCCGACCAACGAATTTTAGGATAGGTGTTTAGCTGAACTTGAGCACGCGGAATTTTTCCTCGTAGCGCGGCTGTTCTTCCGTGCTTTCCGGCGAACGGCGGCTGCGCATCCGTTTTTCGAATTCGATCGGATCGCCAATCTGGCTCTTATGCTCCTTCAAGGCGCGCAGCTTGATTTCCCAGGTATCCGTCACGTCCAGGGTCACATCGGGCTGAGAGGTCAGCGAGACCCAGACCTCGCGCGGCGTATGCGGCTCCAGGCCTTCGTCGCGCAGCAGCTCCGGGAAAAAGTGGGCGTTCCCAGCCGCCGGAAAGACCGCGTCCAGCACGATCTGACCGGCATAGCGATGGTCGGGGTGGTTGAGCCGGTACGAGCCGCTGGGGAACAGGTTGGTCGGGTCGCAGGTGACAAGGATGTCGGGCTTTTCCTGGCGGATGACGCGCACCACTTCCCGGCGTAGATCAATGCTCGGGGTCAGGGTACCGTCCTCCAGGTCCAGAAAGCGCACGTTCTTGACGCCGATAACGGCCGCCGCGGCGCGTTGTTCCGTGTGGCGGATGCGGCATATTTCATCGGGAGTGAGGTCACGTTTCTCGTAGCCCTTATCGCCGCAGGTTAGCAGGCAGTAGTGGATCTCATGCCCGGCCCTTACCCAGCGGGCCAACGTCGCGCCGCAGAAAAACTCCGGGTCATCGGGATGGGCCAGGATGACCAGGATCTTTTGGGGGGTCTGCCAGTTATCGGTCATAAGAGAGTAGAGAGAATGGAGTGGAGAGTAGTGGGCAGAGACTAATCTCTGTTCTCTACTCTCTAATCTCTTTCTTTTCGCAATTCTCACACGGCTGCGCCGACTTGCGCCGCAGCGCCTCCAGCTCATCCCAGGGTTCGAGCTGCTCGCGCTCGAATTCGCGCCGGCCCACCTCCGGCACTTCGACGACGACGGTCATCTGCAGCGGCAGCAGGTCCACGACCCGGCCTTCTCCCAGCGGCGTGACGACGCGTTTGTTCCTCTTGGGTAATTCCTTGCGCGCGGCCACGTATTGCTCGAATTCGTAAACCAGGCAACAGCGCAGGCGTCCGCACATGCCGGTGATTTCCTGCGGCGTGAGCGAGATGCCCTGTTCCTTTGCCATCTTGATGGAGATCGGGCTGAAATCGGTCAGAAACCTGGAGCAGCAACGCCTCTCCAGGCCGCAAGCGCCCAATCCACCTAAGAGCTTGGCCACGTCGCGCGGGCCGATCTGGCGCATGTCAACCTGCGTGCCGGGATAAAGTTTGCCCATATCGTGGCGTAGGGACTTCAAATCCATCTTTTCTTCGGTCTCGCTACTGTACATGAGCGCCAGCCGCACCCCGTCGAAGCTGAACTCGGCGGCAATGATCTTGACCCCGGCCAGTTTCAGCTCGGCGGCGCGTTGGCGGCAGGCGATCATTGCCTCGACCTCTTTGCGCTGCCAGGTCTGGCGCAGCAGCAGGTCGCGCGGCGTGGCGCGTCGCTCGACGGGTTTCCACTTCCCTTCGGGCGGCGGGGATGGTTTCTCGATCCGTTGTGTGACTTCCCCTAATTGACGCCCGCGCGTCGTCTCGACGATGACCCGGTCGCCGGGCTGGATGTCGGGGATGGCGGCGGCGTCGAAGTGATAGACTTTTCCGATTTGTGCGAAACGGACTCCAACGATAAGCGGTTGCATGGGGCTGATTATACCAACGAACACGATGCAAAGACTAATGAGGATGAGTAATTCGAGTATAATTCCCCGCTGGAGGATAGAATGGCTAGCACAGATGTACAAAAACACCTCAGCGGCGAACCCAAGATCAGCGATATGACCCTCAGCGAATTCCGCACGATGATGAATGCGTTGATTGACGAGCGTCTGTCGGAGTGGGTTGATGAGGATGCGGGATTGAAACTGCGCTCCGAAGTCGTTGAACGGATCAAGCGTCAGCGCGCCGATTATGCGGCTGGAAAACGTGGTAAATCGTTGGGGGAGATCGCAAGCAAGTATGGGGTGAAACTATAATTGTATGTACCGCTTCGATTTCACCGCTGGCGCCGAGCGCGAGCTCGACCACCTCGATTCACTAACTCGCACACGCATTTTGAAGCGGCTCAAGCGGTTGGGAGAAAATGCAGACGTTGTCCAGCACGAGGAACTGACCGGTCCACTATCCGATTTATTCAAACTACGGGTTGGTGATTACCGGGTTCTGTATGACATCATTGAGAGTGAAAATCTCATCCTTGTGCATCAGATTGGTCATCGCAGCGATGTGTATCGTCGCAAGTAGATAAAGCCGTAAGTTCCTCAGACTTCGGAAGGTAGGGGGCGATTTTCCAACTTGCTTACGTTATCCACTCCCCAGTCCATCTGTCCCGGTTTGCCCAGAAAGGGCATTGCGGACATTTCTCGCCCAGCGGATAATCAATTCCCTCTTCGTGTGGGCAGCCGATAATTCGAGCGGTGATCGCTACGCTCCTGGGTTTGTGCTGCTCGATGAACTCCACAATTTGCTGGTTGATGAGCAGGTCATGACGGACATCGCCAGTTTCGGAGAACCACCGTTCGAGGTAAACGGCCTCTTTATCCTTCTCGGATAACAGGATGCCCACTGCCACTTTTGAGGCTCGTATATCATCCGGGCCATAATAGGCAATCGTTGCTATAGGATAACCGCGAAAGCCCCGCCTGGCTTGCTTCTCCAGCTTATATTTGGACTTGCGAATGGGGTTTGTTGTCATTGGAGCACCTGGAAGTTCTACTGCACTATCAGTACTTCACGAAAAGGCTCTGTAGTGGCGACTTTAGTCGCTTTTTGGAGACACGACTGAAGTCGTCACTACGTTTTCGTGATCTACTGATACTATACACTCGATTTCAAATAAATTCAATAGATTTCCGCTTCAATCCGGCAAAATTTTCAAAAGTCAGATCGCGAAAAGTAAAC
>MNXK01000035.1 GCA_001872165.1 Anaerolineae bacterium CG2_30_58_95 | reverse complement strand
CGCGGGCGTCGCCCTGCTCGATGAGGACACGGATCTCGTCCTCGGAGCCGACCATGTAGGCCAGTTTGAAGTAATCCGCGGCGCGGTAGGCATCCAGTAGGGCACGCGACTCGGCGCAGCGGCACTGGTCGAAGACCGCCAGCGGGACGTTGCGGATATCGCTGGTGGCAGAATATCCCAGCAGGAACAACTGCATGATGGGGATGACCAGGATGATGACCAGCGTGCGCTTGTCACGCAGAATCTGGATGAATTCCTTGCGGATGATGGAGAGGAGACGAGAATTCATGGGGACTCCGTTTTAGAACAAAGGATGAAAGCGGAAAGATGAAAGATGAATGAAATTCAACCTTCATCTTTCATCTCTCATCCTTCATCTCTTCTTATTACGCCGTGCAGGAAGATCTCGACGAAGTGGTCGAGGGCATTGCCCTGGGTCTGGATGATGGGAGTATCGCCAATCAATAACTCGGTCATGTAATACGAGAAGAACAAACCGATGAAAGCGCGGAAGAATATAAATGGTGGGATATCGCGTAATAGCCCCTTTTGCTGACCGAAGCGTTGGATGAGAGGCAGCACTTCCGGCATGACGCGCTCAATGACTTTCGGCATATTCCGCCCGTTGAATTCCACAATCTCGATGAGCATCAACTTGATGAAATCGGGACGCTTGCCGAGTTCGTCCACCATCGTCTGCGCCGCGCTGCGGACGAAACTCTCCGGGTTATCGGCCGGCGTGTTGAGCAGGATAGGCAGGATTTGTCGGTAAGGATGCCGCTCCAGAATGAGCTCGCTGAAGATGGCTTCCTTGTTGGGGAAATGGTTGTAAATCCCGCCCAGCGCGAGGCCGGCGCGCTCAGCGATCTGCCGCATGGGCGTGGCGGCGAAGCCATGCTCGAGAAATAGCTCGTAGGCGGCCTCCAGGATTGCCCTCCGGGTGCGTTCTCCTTTCGAGATTTGAGCATCGTCCATAGCACTCTCTCTTCTGAAATGAACGAGCGTTCATTTTTATTCTACCCGAATCCCGGGAAAAGTCAAGTGGTAAAATAGCAGCCATGCCACCCTCCGTCGAGCAGGAAATCCGAAAAGATCTGCGCTATAACGTGACCGTCAACATGCTTGACGGCGCGTTTTTTGGATTCGCCTTTGGGTTTAGCTCCTTGACTGCTTTCATTCCTTTGTTTGTCAGCCGGATGACCAGCTCGGCAATCTTTTTCGGACTGATACCGGCCATGCACAGCTTCGGCTGGCAGCTACCGCAATTGCTCACCGCCGGTTGGATCTCACGCTTGAGGCGCTACAAGCCGGTCGTTATGCTGCTGACCATCCAGGAACGCGTCCCCTTCCTGGGACTGGCGCTCGTCGCCTGGTTCCTGCCCGGACTGGGAAAGCAGACCGCGCTCATCCTGACCTTCCTGATGATGGCCTGGCAGGGAATTGGGGGCGGGTTCACGGCGAACCCGTGGACCAGCATGATTGCCAAGATCATCCCCTCGGAGTACCGTGGGACATTCCTGGGGGCGCAATCGGCGGCTGCCAATGCGCTGATGAGCGTGGGCGCAATCCTGAGCGGTATCCTGTTGGAAAAGGTTTCGGACCGCTACGACTTTAGCCTGCTCTTTCTATTGACGGCTTTCTTCATGGCCGTTTCATATGTCACCTTATCCCTGGCGCGTGAGCCGGTAGACCATGCCAAACAAGTCCCCGAAAAGCGGCAGCCATTCTGGCGGGGCACGCGCAGCATCCTGCGCCGTGACGCGAACTTCCGCTGGTTTCTGGTAACGCGGCTGGTCTCGCAGCTCGCCATGATGGGTTCTGCTTTCTACATCATTTATTGTGTACAGAAATTCAGCATGAACGACATGACGGCTGGCATCCTCACCGCCTCGCTGACAATCTCGTTGATTTTCGCCAACCCGCTGATGGGCTTCCTGGGGGATCGCTGGAGTCATCGCCACATCTTGATCGTGGGCGCGCTGGCGGCTGCTCTGAGCGGATTGATTGCCTGGTACGCACCTGCGCTGTGGTGGTTCTACCCAGTCATGGTTTTGACCGGGCTGGCAGGCGCCGCGGTCTGGACGATTGGCATGGCCATCACCGTCGAATTCGGCAGCGAGGCGCAACGTCCTATCTACATCGGGCTGGCGAACACGCTGGTCGCGCCGGCGACGATCCTGGCTCCCATCCTGGGGGGCTGGCTGGCAGACGTGGCCGGTTATCAGGCCACGTTCATCGTTTCAGCCATCGCCGCGCTGGTGACAGCGGCGGTGCTGTTCCGGCGCGTGCGGGATCCACGCCAGGCTCTGCCGATCAAGAATAATCCCGTGAGGTGAAACAGGAGTATCTATGCAACGCTTGTGCATCGTTACCGGCGCGAAGCGGGGCATACAAGGATACCATCCTCTGGCTTGCGACTCTGCCGAGCGGAGGTCCGAGCGGAGGGTTTTTCAAGGATAGGAAAAGAATAGAGTGGCAGGTAATCCAAACCGGAACGAATAAGAAACAAAAAGCCGGATTTGGCAATCCGGCGGAGCAAAAGAACGACGGTGATTGGTTAGAATGACCCGATTACCAAATCGTCTCAAGCTTGCTGACTTTTATTCTTCCATCGCGGCTGATAACAGGAATATGCAAATTCAACGCGGTCGCGGCGACGATTCTGTCCGGCATGTCTGGTATAGATTCTCGAGGCGCCGAACGCATCCTATCTGCGATTTGTCCCGTCACGGGAATCTCGACCAGCGCGGCGTCTTCTGCTGCTGTGGCTTCGAGCAAGCGAGTCAATGTATCAGGGTTGATCTTTGCTTTTTCGATCAAGTACACGATTTCAATAACGCTGATTGCAGAGAACCCTATCTGATCACCCTTTTCTGATGCAATGTCTATGAACTGTTTTGCGCGCCGCGAAAGCCGCTTATCCTCGAACAGATACCAGATAAGGGTATGGGTATCTGCGACAGCGCGAATCATGCAATTTCCTCCCGCGGAAAATCTTTCCACATCTCTTTGCGCACGGCATCAATTTCATCCGCAGAGATGGACGGGCGCAGATCTTTCCACAGGCCGCGCAGGGATTTATAGGGTTTGGGTTTCGCGCTCAATGTCTTTTCGATTTCAGGCAATGCCGTTGAAATTACCTTCAAGCGTTCGCGTGGAGGTAATTGACGCAACATATCCAGAACATAGTTTGGGGTGGGAGTAACCATATTTTACCTCGGGGCCAATTATACACCCCCAACGGAAATAGCGTCGCCATCGAGTAAAATAGGCTGCAAGGAGCAAATCATGCGCCCTGTCGCCATACTCGGAATCGGACAAACGAAAATTGACGAACACTGGGATTGCTCGCTGCGCGACCTGGCAGGCGAGGCGATCCTGGCCGCGCTGCGCGACGCCGGGCGGGATTCCGCAGATGCGCTGTTCGTCGGCAATATGATGTCGGGCATCGTCAACGATCAAAATAACCTGGGCGCCCTCATCGCCGATTGGACGGGTCTACGCGGCGTGGAAGCCGTCAAGATCGAGGCGGCCTGCGGGTCGGGCGGGGCAGCCTTCCGCGCCGGTTTAATCGGTATAGCCTCCGGGGAGATGGAATCCGCGCTGGTGGTCGGCGTCGAAAAGATGACCGACCGCGGCCCGCACGAGATGACCGCTGCGCTGGCCACGGCTGCCGACGCGGATTACGAGGCCGAGGCGGGCGTCTCGTTCGTCGGCTTGAACGCCCTCATCATGCGCCGCTACATGCACGAGTACGGCTGGAAGCACGCCGACTTTGCCCCATTCTCGATCAACGCTCACGCCAACGCCTTGCACAATCCCTATGCCCGCCTGCGACAACAAATTACGGTGGAAGAATTCGAGAAATCGCACATAATCGCCACGCCAATCAATCTGCTGGACGCTTCACCGATAGGCGACGGGGCGGCTGCCGCGCTGCTCGTCCCCGCCGGGACCCTGGGCCGGGCGCCCCGTATTGTGATTTCCGCTTCAGCCTCGGCCACCGACACCCTCGCCGTTCACAGCCGGCCCGAGGCGCTGTTTCTGACGGCGGCATATAAATCCGCCCGGGCGGCCTACAAGATGGCAGGCGTCATGCCTGAGGATATAGACGTGTTCGAGTTGCACGACGCCTTCTCGATCATGTCAGCGCTTTCGCTGGAGGCCTGCGGATTCGCCGAGCGCGGCCAGGGACCGAGACTCGGCCTCGATAACGAGATCAACCCCAGGGGTCGCGTGCCGATTTGCACGCGCGGCGGGTTGAAGGCGCGCGGACACCCGGTCGGCGCAACGGGGGTTTATCAGATTGTAGAAGTTGTCCAACAATTGCGCGGCGAGTGCGGCGAAACGCAGGTGGATGGCGCTCGCATCGGCATGGCGCAAAACATCGGCGGCTCGGGCGCGACCATCGTCACACATATTTTACGTCGAACGTCGAGTGTCGAACGTTAGACATTCGACTTTTGACGTTTGACTTTTGAACAGGAGCATTCATGAAAGCCTACAAGCTCATACGCTTCATCGTCCGTTTGATGTTCCACACCATCGCCCGCATCGAACTGGTTGGCTGGGAGAATATGCCCACCTCGAAGGGCTTCGTGATCGCCTCGAACCACATCGGGCGGCTGGACGCGTTCCTGGTCTATTACGCCCTCGACCGCCCCGACATCATCATGCTGGTGGCGGAAAAATACAAGGATCATGCTTTCTCGCGCTGGATGGCGAATCAGGTGGACGGGATTTTCATTGACCGCTTCAACCCCGATGTGCGCGCCCTGCGCGAGGCGATGAAAAGGATGCAAAACGGCGGGGTGCTGGCGGTTGCTCCGGAGGGGACGCGCTCGAAGAGCGGCGTGTTGATCCAGGCGCGCCCGGGCGGGATTTACCTGGCCTGGAAGGCGGGCGTGCCCATCCTGCCCGTGGCGGTGACCGGCACACAGGATGCGCTCGTCGTAGACAGGCTAAAACATTTCAAGCGGCTGGATATCAAAGCAACGGTTGGGACAGCATTTACCCTTCCGCAAGAGGCAAGGGGAAAAGGCCGTGAGGCCCTCTTGCAGGAATACACAAACGAGGTAATGTGCCGCATCGCCGCGCTGCTGCCAGAGGAGATGCGCGGGGTGTATGCGGAACATCCGAGGTTGAGGGAATTGCAAAAGGGGCAAGGGCAAGGGGCAAGGTAAAAGGGCAAGGGAAAGGGGTAAAGTGGGGCTACGAAATCACACCCAACTTCTTCCCCACCTTGGCGAACGCCTCCAGCCCTTTATCCAGATCCGCCTTCGCGTGCGCAGCCGAGATCATGACACGGATGCGCGCCTTACCCTGCGGCACGGTGGGATAGCCAATCGCCATCGCAAAGACGCCATTCTCGAACAACTCGCGACTGAACTGCTGCGCCAACGGCGCTTCGCCGAGCATGACCGGGGTGATGGGCGTGGTGCTGAGGCCGGTATCGAAACCAAGACGCTTCATCTCGGCCTTGAAGTATTTGGCGTTGTCCCACAGTTTATCCACCAATTCAGTCGAGCCTTCGAGAATGTCCAGCGCGGCGAGACAGGCGGCCGCGTCCGGCACGGTGACGGCGGAGGAGAACAGGAACGGTCGTCCGCGCTGGCGCAGCCATTCCACCACCACGGGCGAACCCGCCACCACGCCGCCCACCACGCCGAAAGCTTTCGAGAGCGTGCCGACCTCCACGTCTACCTTGCCGTGCAGGCCGAAGTGATCCACAATGCCGCGCCCACCCTTGCCGAGCACGCCTTCGCCGTGGGCATCGTCCACCATCAGCAAAAGATCGTAGCGGTTCGCCACCTCGTAAATCTTGTCGAGCGGAGCCACGTCGCCGTCCATGCTGAAGACGCCGTCCGTCACGACCAGCGCACGCCGGTACTGCGAAAGATTTTCCTTGATGGCCGCTTCCAGCGAGGCGGGGTCGCAGTGTTCGTAAGGG
>MNXK01000171.1 GCA_001872165.1 Anaerolineae bacterium CG2_30_58_95 | reverse complement strand
GGTAATATACTTGCCGCGCAGGGCGCAGAACTGGTGGGGGAGGATGCGCCTGGCGTAGTCGGGGATGCGGACGTTTCCGGCGTGATCGTGGGCGGGATCTGGATCGGCCCGGTGGGCGCGTTGCTGTCTACCACCTCGTAGGCCACACCGTCCGCAAGGGCGATAACGCGCGAGCCGAGGGCGAAGGCAGCCGCCAGTTCGGGGCGGGAATCGGCCAGGGCGAAGTAGTCATCTGAGAGGAAGGCGACTTTCGTGGTTTGCATGGCATCGGGGTCGAAGGCTGTGTCCACCCAGACACCATCGCTCAGGACGAATGTCCGCGCGCCGACGATTTTCACCCGGTCGGCGGCTTCAGCAGAGGGCGGCGCGGCGGATTCGGCTCCAGCCAGCGCGCCCTGGTCAGAGGCTTTTTGTACCGCAGTTGCACCGTAAGCCGGAGCGGCGGGAGCAGTTGCCAGTTGGGAATACTGTTCGTTGGCGATGCGTTGCTGTTCGGCTGCGCCCAGCGGCATGTTTTCTGTAACGAGGTATGAGGGGAGCAGGGGAGCAAGGGTGCAGAGGTGCAGGGGTGAATTATAGAAAAGACGACTGCCACGACGGAAAAGTTCCGTTGTATAATCAGAGAGGAAATTGTTGCCCCTTCGCTGACCGCTGGAGAAATTCTTTGAAAGTTACTGGTTTCATCTGGTTCGAAGACATTGTCGAAAAACTGGAAAGTAAGCACAATGTCCGGCAACAGGATGTTAGAGAGATTTTTGGAAATAAACCCCACGTACGCTTTGTAGAGAAGGGACATCGTTCCGGCGAAAACGTTTATGCGGCACTGGGATTAACAGATGGTGGCCGGTATCTGATTGTCTTCTTTGTTCTCAAAAGAGACGGACGGGCTTTAATCTTGTCCGCGCGAAATATGAGCCGCGCCGAACGGAGAAAATATGAGCAAAGGTAAAACTTCCATCTCAAATGCGCGATCTTACAAGGAAATAGGGGAGTTTTGGGATTCTCACGAGATCGCCGATTATTGGGATCAAACTTATGCTGTGGATGCCGAGTTTGATATCAGATCGGAGGTTATGTTCTATTCTTTGGATGCTGACCTTTCGGCGCGGCTTCACTCTATTGCCCGACGGCGCGGCGTGTCCCCTGAAACATTATTGAATTTGTGGGTGCAAGAAAAATTACAGTCGGAGATCTCCTCTTAACCCTCCCAACGCGTTTGGGGAAATTTAGCGATACGCCTGCCCTTGATGAGCAGGTGCTGCTGGCACACGTGCTGGGTAAGCCGCGCGCCTGGGTATTGGCCCATCCTGAAGCGACTCTCACACCCAAACAGGAATGCGCCCTCGAAGAAGCCCTGCTACAGTTGGAAAGCGGTGTGCCGCTGCCTTATGTGCTGGGAAAATGGGAATTCTTTGGGCTGGAGTTCGAGGTAACGCCGGAGGTGCTTATCCCGCGCCCTGAGACCGAGTTGCTGGTGGAGCGGGCAGTATCCTGGCTGCGGCAACGCCTGGCGATGAATCGCCAGGCAAGGGATGTAAAGTCCGCTGCCTGTCCTGGCCGACAGGCCAGGGAAGCGGACTTGGGGAGGCTGCGGGCAGTGGATGTTGGCGCCGGCTCCGGATGCATCGCCATTGCGCTGGCGGTCAACGTGGCGGGGTTGCAGATCATTGCAACAGATATTTCTCAGGCAGCAATCAAGGTCGCTGAACGCAACGCGGTGAAATTCGGTGTATCTGAGCGCGTGGAGTTTTTCTGCTGCGACTTATTCCCTTCAGAAAAAACTTTCAACGTGCAACCTTCAACTTTCAACCTCATTGTAGCAAATCTGCCATACATTCCCACCGAGACTTTGCATGGGCTAAGGGTTTACGGCCGCGAACCAACCGTTGCCCTGGATGGAGGCGCGGACGGGTTGGATGTCATCCGCCGCCTGTTGGCCGAAGCGCCGCGCCGTCTATCTCCTGGCGGGTTGATCCTGCTCGAAATAGAGGCCTCGCAGGGCGCGAAGGTATTATCATTGGCCCATGATGCCTTCACCGAGGCTAAGATCAATTTGCATCAGGATTTGGCGGGGAGGGACAGGCTCATCGAGATAGCGCTCTAAACTCTCAGATTTTGCTTCTCATAGCAATGCTTCCGCTACAAGACATTCGTCATATCATTTGAGGACGAATGTCAATATTCCCCCCCCACTTTTAGTGTAGACTTTTGGTTAAATAAAAGCGAGATTGGCTGGCGACACTACCCGGGAAGTGAAGCAACCAGTCTCGAAATCGTTCAAAGGAGAGGAGGTGAGATTATGAAAGCCATTGCTCTGTTGCCGAGCGGTCCGAATGGACCGCAAGCGAGAGGAGGGTGTGCGGGGGGAAACGCCTGTGGAAATTGCGCCGCGATGACGTGAGCGTTTCTCTCAGATCCAGCGTTCCGGTGCCTGCCACAGAGGCGCCGGAACCTAGTTCGACAATGTCACAATGTCACAATGTCACATTGCTCGGATGTTCTACAAGCCGAGCAAGGAAGCACTAGCCATCGAGGGTGATTGCTTGTGAGTTACTTGAGTGTCAAATCAAGGAACATAATGAGGAGTTCTGGAATGCGTAGGGAAATATAACCTCAGCCATCCTGGTTGAGCAAGTTACAAAGACCTATGTCTCAAAAGGTCAGGTTGTCGTTGCTAACGACAACGTGAATCTAAGCGTGCCGCGTGGAGAAATTGTCGGGCTGTTAGGGCCAAATGGGGCGGGGAAGACTACGCTGGCGCGGCAAGTGGTTGGCCTGCTCCGGCCTGATCGAGGTCGGATTATCACTATGGGGATAGATGTGGGTTCAAGCGTCCATCGGCTTCCTTCTGTCGTCGGCTATCTACCCCAGCGCCCCTGGGCTTTGCTCGAACACGTTGTGAGTGATGCTCTCTACTATACCGCGCGACTGCGAGGCCTCTCACGTACGGCGGCCAGGACTGAATGCGACCGCCTGATGGAGACTTTCGGCATTGAATCGCTGGGCCGGAAACGATTTGAGTCCCTGTCAGGCGGAGAGGTTCGTTTGTGTGCGCTGGCTGTGGCGCTCGTTGCCCATCCACCGCTGCTTATCCTGGATGAACCAACTAATGACTTGGCTCCTGAAAAGCGAGTGATTCTATGGCGCGTGCTTGGTGAGTGGAAACAAGGGGGAGGAACGGTACTCCTCATCAGCCACAATCTGCTGGAGGTAGAACAGAATGTTGACCGTGTTGTTCTCATGCATCAGGGCCGTATCCAGCATGCTGAAACGCTCCGGTCGCTACAGGAGCAGAGCGTTGGCTGGCGTGTGATTCGTTTCAGAGCGCTCAGCTCGCCAGTTCTGGAAAACGCTGTAAATGTTTTCCTGCGGAAGAGTGATCAGATCCATGTGCGCCATGACAGGTCGCAAGTTTCTATTACGTGTCCCACTCACATGGTAGAAGAAATAGTTCGGGCTCTCTCTGTTTATAGGGGAGATATTGAAATATCGCCCCCCTCTCTTGAAGATTTGTATATGCAGATGCTCACAAGCCATGATACGTTACGCTAGGAACACCTATTTCATCGCTTGCTTGCGTGGGAACGAGATTCGGCGAGGGCTATATTTTCGCTGGTTGGTTTCACCGTTATTCATGGTAGGTTTTCTGGTTTTATTTGGCCTGTTAGGGTTGCTCGGCGATCAGCGAGCAATCTTTTACGCCTTTACGGGCAGTATGACACTGACCTTGATAAGCGGCCCGTTTCAGATACTTTCACAGGATATTGCTTTTCTAAAGATAAGGGGCGGTCTAGACTACTATGCCCTTCAACCAATATCACTGCTGGAACTGGCCAGTGGTTTCTTGCTGGCGGAATTTGGAGCGACTCTTCCGATTGCAGGGGTAGCACTCTTGGTTGGATACCTCCTGGGCATGCCTGTGCAAATTAATGTATGGCTCCTGCCTGCTCTCCTGCTAGCGCATATTGCCCTGAGTGCGGTGGGCTTGGCGATTGGCGTGCTTTCGCCGAATATGCGGATCCAAAATTTGCTTTCTCAATTATATCTTTACATCGTTTTTCTGTTCGCTCCTGTAATGATCCCACCAGAACGTCTTCCTCTTTGGTTAGTTCAGATCATGCGCTATTCGCCAGCTCACCAGGCGGCTGATTTCCTCCGCGCGTCGATTCAAGGACAAGTGACACCAGACTCTTTGATCCAGGCAGGTATGCTGGCAGTGGGCAGCCTGGGGTTGTTAATTTTGTTTGGTTATTCTCTGCCTTGGAGAAGAAGACGAACATGAGTGCGATGGACCAGCCCTTTGATAACTTGCGCCGACGTTTGCGTCTGTTATCTTTGGATCAGCAACCGACTTTGCTGGATCAGGACTCTTTTTCCTGGTTTGCCCTTACGGATCCTCGCTACATTGCCGCGATCCAGACATTGGCTGAAGATCGTGCTCTTAATTCTGAGCAGATGGCCATTCTCACAGAAATAGAACAAGCACTGCCAACGCGCCAGATCATACCGGAGGGGTATTGTACCCTCGATCGGATAACCTTACTTGTGGCCCAAGCCTGTAATGCTCGCTGCGTGTATTGCTACGCAGGCGGTGGTTCTTACAGCAGCAAGCCCATGCTAATGACATTGACCACGGCCCAGGACACAGTGCGGTTTTTTCTACAAAGATTCCCACAAATCAAGCAAATTCAATTTTTCGGGGGAGAGCCTCTGCTCAATGTGGCTGCGATGAAACATGTGATGGAATTCGTGACCGATCTGCATGACACTGGCCAAATCGCCCACCTGCCGTGTTTTACGGCGGTGACCAATCTTACGCTCCTTCCTCCTGAGCTGCCAAACCTGCTTGAGAAGTTCCAACTGGAACTGGTAATAAGCATAGACGGGCCGGCTCTCATCCACAATCAGTTGCGTCCTTTGGCCAGCGGCGAGGGCTCGTTTGAGCGAATGTTTCACAATGTACGGAGAATCCAACAAATCACAGGAGGACGTCAACCCGAAGCAGCCGAAGTGACCTATACAGCAAAGCATGCGCAGTTAGGGATCAGCCCTTTGGATGTATACAACTTTATTCAGGAAAGTCTGAGAATCTCTAAAGTACTCTTGACGCCTGTAGAGACCGACGATCCCGCATTGAGGGTAGCAGATGACATGTGGTATGAATCGATTCGCCAAATTATTCAATTGGGATATCAGGCCTATTGCGAGGGGAATTTGGTGCAGGCCCACAGGCAACTCTCGCCTTGGTTGAGAGGGGTGAATCCCAACAATGCCGAGCCGTGGGAATGCGACTTGTTTTGCACTGCCGGCATGTATTCCTTTGCTGTTGACGCCCGTGGGGATATCTATCCCTGCCAAAAATTTATAGGACACCCGCAGTTTTGCATGGGCAGCGTCGCAGCTGGCCCCGACGTGTTTTCGAGTGACACGTTCGACCGGGTCCAACGTAAAGTCACGCCTCTGATTCGCAAAGACTATTCTGAATGTCTTTCCTGTCCCATCAGGACCATCTGTGCGGCATGCCCGGCCCAATGGATACTTGCCAGTTCATCATTGGCCTCACCCATTGGCCCATGGTGTGATCTCAAACGAGAATTCAAGATCCACCTGATAGCACTCAGCCTGAAGATGCAAGAAGAACATCCGGACCGGTGGCATCAATTGGCCAGTGCTGAAACACCTGTTGTCCCATACTGAGTACATGAGTCCGCTCATCGTCCTCCTCGCCGACACCAGCGCCGCCTCTCGCCAGGCGGGTTGATCCTGCTCGAAATAGAAGCCTCGCAAGGCGTAAAGGTATTATCATTGGCACTTGATGCCTTCGCTGAGGCTGAAATCTGCCTGCGCCAGGATCTATCCGATCACGACCGGCTGGTGGAGATCCAAACCTGAAATGAACCGTAACTTAGCCTGGCGATTGAAATCGCCGCTACTGGATCGCGAAGTCCACCGTTCGGCTGAGCTCACGGCGAAGCCTACGTGGACTGCCAGTCGGCGAAGGCCGACTTCGCGCCCTCGTTAGTGTAGTTTAAACTGCTGCGGGCAGCATGCCTGAGCAGTAACTAATGCACCTCACGAAAGTGGATACCCTCATTCTTCCTGCTGACCATCCCGATGCTTTGCCCCAGGCGCTGCAAATCCTGCAAAACGGCGGACTGGTGGCCTTCCCCACCGACACGGTCTACGGCCTCGGCGCGCTGGCATTCGACGCGGCGGTCATCGAGAAAATCTACGAAGCCAAAGGCCGCTCGACGGAGAAGGCCATCCCCATCCTGCTCGGTGACGCCGCGGATTTGGAGAAAGTCACGGCGCAGGTCAGCGAGATGGCGCTTAGACTGGCGGCGCGTTTCTGGCCCGGCCCCTTGACCTTGGTCGTGCCGCGTCACGCCTCCATTCCGGATGTGCTTTCACCATTACCGACGGTCGGGGTACGCGTGCCGGATCATCCTGTGGCGCGTGCGCTGCTGCGCGCTGCCGGGCCGATGGCTGTCACCTCGGCCAATCTATCTGGGCAGGCCAGTCCCTGTACAGTGGAGGAAGTTTACGCACAGCTCGGTGGCCGCATCCCGCTCATCCTGGATGGCGGGCAGACGCCGGGCGGGGCGCCCTCCACTGTGGTCAACTGTCTCGGCGCGGAGCCGCAGAT
>MNXK01000176.1 GCA_001872165.1 Anaerolineae bacterium CG2_30_58_95 | reverse complement strand
TGCGGCAAGGGTTACAGGCGTACCGTGCGAATCGGTACCAGAAATCATCAATACATTATTTCCTTTGAGCCGGTGATAGCGGGCGACAATATCACCGGGTAAATGGGAACCAGTGATGTTGCCGACATGGATCTCGGCGTTAGCATAAGGCCAGGCGATGGCGATGAGGATGTTTTCGGGCATAGAGACCTCCGAGACTGTAAACAAAACTGCCGGCTCTCGCCAGCAGCATCATTCAGGCGGCATGAACCGTCCCGCAGTTCATCTGGCGCTGAACTGCGCGTGAGTGCGGGACATCATCATGGTCCTATGTTTCATGGGCTGAAGTTTACTATGGTGTTTGGAATGTGGCAAGTGGGATTCTATTCTTCTTCGTCATCCCACTTGATATTTTCCAACCGAATGCCTTTTCCTTCCCGAAACGCTTTGCGGGCGCGTTCGACGCGGGCGAGAAAGCGCGGATCGTGTTCCAGTTTATAATCGAACCAATCATCTTCGTCTTCGAATCCAATCAGCACGCCAGCAGGTTTTCCGTGACGCGTGATGATAATCTGTTCCGTCTCAGCTTCTCGCAAGTAAACAGACAAGTTGTCTTTTATCTGATGCAGCGGAACTTTCCTTCCCTCGCTCATTCTTTCACTCCTTCACGCTCAAGCCAAATCGCTGATTGTGCTTTCGATACAACGGCGATAACCTCAACCGTATTACCAGTTATATCGTAATAGATTCGATATTCATCCACGCGCAGCCGATATTGCGGGCTGGACAATCCTCTCAGGCGCTTGATACGACTTTTGCTTTCTTTTCCAGGCTCGTGACGCAAATGCTCTTCAATGGCATCCTGAATGACTGCGCGAGCGTTGGCCTTCAAGGAATACAGGTCATCATTAGCTTCGGGAAAGAGCTCGATTTCGTAGCGCATAAATTCTGGCTATATTATAGCCATATTTCTCAAAGCGACAAGGGGTACTTACAAATACTCTTTCAACTGTCTCGACCTTCTCGGGTGGCGCAGCCTCCTCAGCGCCTTCCCCTCGATCTGCCGGATGCGCTCGCGCGTCAGCCCAAACTTCTCCCCCACTTCCTCCAGCGTGTACGAGTTGCCATCGTCCAGCCCGAAGCGCAGGCGCAGGACGCGCGCCTCGCGCGGCGAAAGCGTGCCCAGCACCTCGTCAATCTTCTCACGCAGCATGGACTGGTAGGCGGACTGGATCGGCGTCGGGCTGAACTCATCCTCGATGAACATGCCCAGCTCGGAATCCTCGTCATCCCCCACCGGGCTTTCCAGCGAGAGCGGCAGCCAGGAGACTTTCAAGATCCACTGCACCTTCTGCAGGTTCAGGCCAAGCTCAACTGCCAGCTCTTCCGGCGTGGGCACGCGGCCGTGTTTCTGCTCCAGCTCGTGGGTGGTCTTGTACACTTGGCGGATGCGGTCAATCATGTGCACCGGCACGCGGATAGTCCGCGCCTGGTCGGCGATGGCGCGCGTGATGGTCTGACGGATCCACCAGGTGGCGTAAGTCGAGAAACGAAAGCCGCGGTGCAGATCATATTTCTCGACCCCTTTCATCAGTCCCAGGTTGCCCTCCTGGATCAGGTCGAGGAACGGCACACCGCGCCCCATGTAACGCTTGGCGATGCTGACCACCAGCCGCGTGTTGGCCTTAATGAGATGATCGCGCGCCAGCAGGCCGTCCTGCACCAGGGCCTCCAGGCGGGCACGTTCGAGCGTATACTTGCGCCCGCTCAACAGCATGAGCTTGTTCCTGGCCTCCCGCCCCAATTCGATGCGCATCGCCAGGTCGAGTTCCTCCTCCACCTTCAACAGGGGCACGCGCGACATTTCTTTCAGATACAGCCCGACCGTGTCATCGGTAGAAATGGAAAGCGTATCCGCTTCCAGCCACGGCTCAGCCTCGGGTTCGAGAACCTCTTCGACTGGCACGGCATCGTAGTTTTCCGCGTCAACAATGTCCACCCCTCGATTACGCAACACCAGCATGACAACGCTCAACCGCTCGGCATCCTCGCCGATTTCGGGATATAGCTCCACCAGATCGTCCGTGGTCAGGTAGCCCTGCAAGGACGCCTTCTCCAGGAGCATGTTCAATGCTTCCCGATGTCGCCTACGCCGATCCGGATGCGACATGGTTACTCACCCTCCCGATTGACACCCGGCATAAGACCTCATTCTCCCAGCAGCGGCTTCAGCGCTGCGAACGGTGATTCGGACCCGCCGGCCTGGTGACCGCAATTGACCAGATTCAAGTCCTCGCCGCACACCGGACACAGGCCTTTGCAATCGGGCTTGCAAACCGGACTGATGGGGACTTCGAGCAGCGCGTACTCGCGCATCAGCGGTTCCAGGTCAATGTAACCGTCTTCGGGCAGGATCAGGCCAGAATCGGTGACAGAGCGTTCGTCGAAAGCATACAGTTCGGTCAGCGTCCACTTCAGGGGCTGGTCAAAGGTGGATAAGCAGCGCACACACTCCAGGTCTGTGAAGCCTCCAAAGTCGGCCTGGAGCAGGAGTCCCTGTGGGGTGCGGCTGAGGCGGGCAGTCCCCGTGAACCCGCGCAGGGTCAGATCGTCCCCTAGCCGCATCATGGGATAGTCGAAATTAAAATCACGGCTCGAACCAATCGGTTGGTTGATCAAAAGTCCGACATTGAGCCGTAGGGGACGACGAGGATTAGCCACGGTTATACTTGAATGAAGGGGGTATTAGCATTTTCATTCTAGCACATCGGGGACTCGAAGTCAAGAAACGATTTTTTAAGATTCCCGTCAGGTTGAGTATTCTACCTGGCCCGCCCTCAAATCCAATTCTTCCTTACCGCCCAGCTTTTCCTGGATGCACTCCACGACGATCTCCAGCGCCTGCGGCTGGTGAACAAAATCCAGGTCGTCGGTGCGGATGGTCAGCACCGGGCTGAGGTCGTAGGCTTTCAGCCACTCGTCGTAGAATGAATCCAGCAGGGAGAGATAATCGGCCGAGATGCCGGTCTCGATGTTGCGGGCGCGGCGGCGGATGCGCTCCATCAGCACGTCAACCGGACATTTCAAGTACACCAGCAAATTGGGAGAGGGCAAACTGCCCATCACCAGGTCGAAGAGGCGGCGATAGGCCAGGTAATCGCGCTCGGCCATGTTGCCCATGTGGAGCAGCGCGCGCGCAAAGATATAGGCGTCCTCGTAAATGCTGCGGTCGAGGATGGCAGAGCGCGGGTCGCGCACCGCGGTCAGGTATTGCTCGGCGCGGTGTCCCAAGAAGTAGATTTGCAAGTGAAAGGCCCAGGCGTGCATATCGGCATAGAAATCCGGCAGGTAGGGATTATCGGCCACCGACTCGTACTCGGTGCACCAGCCTAGCCGCGCCCCGATTCGCTCGGTCAGGGAGGTCTTCCCTGCCCCGATATTCCCAGCTACAACGACGAGACGTTTTGGCATAGTTCCTCGCTAACACTCACTATAACCGCACGTATAGCACTTCCTGCACCCCTCTTCATTGACCATCGTCGCCTCGCCGCACTCCGGGCAAAGGTCGCCCATCTTGAGCGGCATTTGCTGGGGCACTTCATCCAGCGTCTCGCCCCCGTTCTTTGAGGGCTCTTCGCCGAAATGCCTATTGCCGGAGGTCTTCTTTTCCATGACATCCGGATCAGTCTCGCCTTTCAGGTACTCGTTGAGCACCTGGCCGACGCCATCCGGCAGCGAGCGGACGCGGTGCGGCCCGAATCCAAGCGAGCGCCCGCCGCCGATGCCGGAGAGTTGCTTGACCACTTCCGCCAGCCGGTCGCGCGGGGCAATCGGCGAGGCCAAACGCAGAACGTAGGAGATCAGCCGCCCGATGGCCTCCGAGACAGCCGCTGTCTCCGAACCGGCTTTGGCTGTGTTGATGAACACCTCGAAGGGTTGCTGACCGCCGTTCTCGTTGACAGTGACGAATGCCTTGCCGAGCGGAGTCTCGACCCGGTACGTGCGCCCGACCAGGGCGCGCGGGCGCGGCTTCTTGGTCTCGTGCCAGGCGGCCAGTTGTGTGGCGAGGATGTCCGCCGAGACATCCCGGCGCCTGCCCTCCTCGGAAGAGGAGCGGAAGTTCTCGACGACGATCCCCTGTTTCTTCCCGGCCGTGGCTTTCGTCTCCAGCACCACCTTTTCACGCGAGCCGGTCACGTAGACCGTGATGCCTTTGCAGCCCAGTTCCCAGGCCAGCAGGTAAGCCTTGGCGACATCCTCTTCGGTGGCGGCCTCGGGGAAATTTATAGTTTTGGAAAGCGAGTTATCTACAAAAGCTTGCATGGCCGCCTGCATACGGACATGTTCTTCAGCGCTAATATCCGTCGAAACGACGAAAATATGCCGGATCGATTCTGGTACTTCGGGGATATTCTGGCAGGCGCCATGCTCCAGCACCTTCTCGACAATCTCCCGCCGCGCCTCGGCCTCGAGCCCAGCAGCTTTCAGCGCCTTCTCGAACTGCGGGCTGGCGTAGGTCAATTGCAAGTCCTTGCCGTTGTCGTTGACGTGGCGGACGTAAGCCAGGGCGAAAACCGGCTCGCAGCCGTAGCCCTCGCAGCCAGCGACGGTGGCTATTGTGCCAGTCGGCGCGACGGTGGTCTGCGCCGCGTTGCGGATACCGTGACGACGAATACCCTCGGCAATCTCTTCCCAGTCCAAGAGGGGGCGGCCCCAGTCATGCTCATACTTCACCAGCGACTTGGGCGGAGTCCACGTTATATCCTCCATGTCATAGATCGAACCTTCGATGGCCGGGAATGGGCCGCGCTCTTTTGCCAGTTCAACGCTGGTACGCATGGCATGATAACGCACGAACTCCATCGCTTGCGCGCCAAACTCCTGCCCTTCCTCAGAGCCATAGCGCACGCCGACGTGGTACATCAAGTCCGCCAGACCCATGATGCCCAGGCCAATGCGGCGGGCGCGGTGGGCAGCCACTTTAAGCTGGGGCACGGCCGGGACGTAGGCATTGGCGTCCACCACGTCATCCAGGAAACGGGCCGAGAGTTCCACGCTGCGACGCAGAGAATCCCAATCCACTGTCCCGTCCGGACCGCAATGCTCGGCCAGGTTGACCGATCCGAGACAGCAGTTTTCGTAAGCGCCTAATGCCTGCTCACCACAAGGATTTGTCGCCTCCAGCTGGTACAGGTGCGGCACTGGGTTCGAGCGGTTGATGGTATCCAGGAACAACATGCCCGGTTCACCGTTGTGGTGCGCCTGCTGCACAATTTTGTTGAACAGCTCGCGCGCCCTCACCTTCCGGTAAACGCGGATCGGCACGCCAGCCTGTTCAGCCTGTTCGAGCGTGCCGCGAAAGCCGCGATATTCGGACGAATGCACATCCGGAAAACGCAGCTCCCATTCAGCGTCGTCGCGCACGGCGCGCATGAAAGCATCCGTGATGCCGACCGAAATATTGAAATTGGTGATCTGGTTCTCGTCAGTTTTGCAGGTGATGAAATCTTCGATATCGGGATGGTCCACGCGCAGGACGCCCATATTGGCGCCCCTGCGTGTCCCCCCTTGGGCAATCTCACCGAAGGCGTGATCGTAGACGCGCAGAAAACCCACCGGACCCGTGGCCTGCCCTGCGGACGATTTGACGAGCGCCCCCTTGGGCCTCAGCCGCGAGAACGAGAAGCCGTTCCCGCCGCCGGTCTGCTGAATCAGGGCTGCGTCGCGCAATGATTGGAAGATGCCGGCCGGGTCGCGGCCCATGTCATCGGTAATGGGTAAAACGAAACAAGCTGCAAGCTGTCCCAGCGGCGTGCCTGCGCCGGTGAAGGTGGGAGAATTGGGGAAGAATTTCTTGCTGGTCAACAATACATAAAACTCACGCGCGCGGGTTATCACGTCCCCGCCCCAGGCCTCTTCAGCCTTGGCGATGTGGTACGCCACCCGCCAGAACATCTCCTCGGGTGTTTCGACCGGCTCGCCGTCCTCGCCGCGCCGGACGTAGCGGCGCACCAGCACCTGGCGCGCGTTCTCAGACAATTCCACGCTTGGGAGATCCTCCGGGATGGGCGGTTTGGGCAACAATCCTTGCTTAGATGTGACAGTCTGGACTACCATAACCATGTGCTCCTCAATGACTCTAAAGCCAATGCGTTCTATCAGTTCCAGGAACCCGTTTTCTCCGAGAAAACGAGTAACTTTTTGGGTATTGCCTATTTACCTTCTAACAGTCTATTGATCTCATTCTGTAGTGCGTGCAGGTCGTGCAACCGCAGATAGACAATCGCATAGCGGATGTAAGCGATCTGGTCAAGCTCCTTCAGCCCGTTGATGACCAGGTCGCCAACAACCCGCGAGGACACCTCGGCTTTACCCTTCTTTTGAAGCTCAGATTCCACCCCTCCCACCAGGCGTTCGATATCATCAGCTGAGACCGGGCGCTTGGCGCAGGCGATGCGGATGCCGCGCTCGAGTTTGGCCGGGTCGAATTCCTCGCGCGTCCCATCTTGCTTGACGATCAGCGGAGTCGCCAGGATCGGGCGTTCATGACTGCTGAAGCGTTGTTTGCAATGCTTACATTCCCTGCGGCGACGGATACCGCCGTGACTATCATGAGTCGT
>MNXK01000239.1 GCA_001872165.1 Anaerolineae bacterium CG2_30_58_95 | reverse complement strand
GCTGCCGGGCAGCAGGAGCACACCACTTTCGTGGACGAGTTCATCACAAAATGTTTCCACATCCCCTTTTAGCAGGCGCGGAAAAGCGATAGGCCCAGCCTTGGGACGCACCCACGAGAACCGGTCAGCGCGGCGGGAGAAAAAGTCATCCAGCCGGGCAAGGTTGGAATGGATAATCTGCAAATTCCGCCCGGCGATCTGGTCGCGGTGGCGTAAGGCCAGCTCGGCCAGGAACTCGCTCGGCGCACTGTTGCAGATGGTGGTGTAATCTTTGAGCGCGGCCATGCGATTGTAGATATCGGCGTTGCGCGTGGCGATCCAGCCGATGCGCAGGCCGGCCAGCCCATAAGTCTTGGACATGACGCCCAGCGAAACCGCCAGCGGGTTGACGTCGCAGGCGGACGGCAGGCGGCTGGCGGGGTCGTACTCCAGTTCGCGGTAGACTTCGTCGCAGAACAGTAAAATGCCGCGCTCCTGTGACAACGAATGCTCCGCGCAGAGCGCGTTCAGGGCGAGGAAATCGGAGCGCGGCATCAGGGAACCGGTCGGGTTGTGCGGCGTGTTGACGATGACGGCGCGGGTATTGGGACGCAGCATCCGCTTGAGTTCGTCCAGTTCGAGCGTCCAGCCGTTTTCGACGCGCGCTTCCCAAAAACTTACTTCGCAGCCGATGCCCCTGGCTACCTCGAACAGCGACTGGTAGCACGGCCAGTGGACGATGACGTGGTCGCCGGGTTGCAGCGCGGCGTGCATGAACAGAAAGATGGCTTCCTGCGCGCCGCTGTGAACCAGCACCTGCCCCGGTGTGATGGAATCATAGATGTTGGCGATTTCCTTGCGCAGCGACGGCGCGCCGGTTGACTCGGTGTAGCCCAGCCAGTGGCGCTTCAGACTTTCGTCTGCGCCCGGTTCGAGGGCCAGCAGGTCGCTCACCAAAAGCGACTCACAGTCCGAGCTGCATAACAGGTAACGGGCGCTGAATTCGTATTTAGCAAAGTAGCGTTCGAGCTTGAAGGGAGGAAGTCGCATTTGGTATATCCCTTTTTCGAAGTGAATCTATTCCCCATCACACGCAGATCGCGCCGCGTGTCGCTTATGAAACCAGCGCCGCCAACTCCGCGGGTTGGATAACCGGCAACAGGGCGGGCCGAAAATCGCGGCTGTACTACCCCGGCCAGGCATAGACCGGCACGACAACTTCGCGCACCGCCGGTTGTCTGCCTCGCACACTTTCTTCGATGGTTTTCAAGACGTTCGCTGTATAGTAGCGCGTGCCACACTGCGTACACACACCCGCAGGAATATTCTCGAGCAAAATATACTTACCTTTGAATTTACGGTGCAATGTCACGCGTTTTTCAATGATCTCACCACCACAATATTCGCAAGTTTCGCCTGTCCAGAAATTTGAAATCATAGGATACTCCATTTTACTGCTTGTATTCGTAAACGGTAATCACGCGTAATTTACCAGATGAGGTTACCCGGCAAATAATCCCTATCGGACGGCCATCCAGAGCCAAGCCAAGAATTTCATGCTTACCTTCTTTAGGCCAAGTGCGCCGGATTTTGCCGGAAATAATGCCCTGTTCAACATCGTAGATGTCAAAGCCATCTGCCAACGCTTCGTCGTCCGCATGTTCGGTCAGGTAATACAATCCGTTGCGGACGAGCGCTTGAATCACCGAGATTCTACTCAAATCATCGCTCCGGTAGTCATTTGACAATTACATTATAGCAATAATTACAGCTATCGGTCGCCAGATTCTTCCTCATTCTACAACCCTTAACTCCCGTTCCATATCACTCAAACACTCCGCACCTTTCTCCGAAATCACCACGTTATCCTCGATCCTCACCCCGCCGCGTTCCGGCAAATAAATCCCCGGCTCAACGGTGAAAGCCATGCCCGGCTCAAGAATTTGCATATTGTCGCTGCGCATGTACGGTTCCTCGTGGCCTTCCATGCCGATGCCGTGACCGGTGCGGTGCGTGAAGTATTGACCATAGCCAGCCTTCTCGATCACCTCCCGCGCCGCCTTGTCTACATTTGCGCAAGGCACGCCCGGCTTGGCCGCGGCGCGTCCGGCGGCGTTGGCTTCCAGCACGATCTGGTGAATTTTGCGATACTCGGCCTCCACCTCGCCGATGGCAAAGGTGCGCGTCAGATCGGAGATGTAACCGTCCACGCTCGCGCCCCAGTCCACCACCAGCAGGTCGCCGGGCTGGAGTCTGCGCTCGCTTGGCGAGGCATGCGGGTTGGCGCTGTTCGGGCCGCCGGAGACGATGGGCGCGAACGGCATCTCGGACTGCGATCCGTGCCGCAGCAACTGGACGACCAACTCCCCGGCAATCTCCTTCTCGGTCATCCCAATTTTGATGAACGGGATGGTTGCTTCCAGCGCGGACTGGGCTGCTTTGACCGCTTTGCGCATCGCGGCGATCTCATCCGGGTCTTTTCGGACCCGCAGCCGGCTGACGGCATCCGAGGCGTCCGGGAAGTCCGCTTCGGGCGCGCCGGCCTGGATGTGCCGGAACTCCAGCAGGCGCATGGCGCGCGGTTCGACGCCGATGCGCCTGCCGTCCAATCCCAGCGACTGCACCGCGCGGCGGAAGACGCCCTCCCATTCGGCCGGATTTTCGGGGTAAGGGAAAGCCTTGATCTCATACGGCAGGCCGGTCACCTTGAGCATTTCCAGTTCGGGCAGGATGATGACCGGGGCATGGTCAGCCGTGAAAATCACGACGACCGGCCGTTCGCTGATGTGGAAATGCAGGCTGGTGAGATAGGTCAGGGATGGGCTGGGGTTGAGGGCCAGGGCATCCAGGTTGGAGGCGCGGAGAGATTCGGAAAGTTTGGTGAGCCGAGAAATTCTCATATTCCTCCGTTTGGTCGGGCTCCTCGCGAAGCACCCCCGGAAGGGGGCTTGCCCGACGGCTTGGGAGCCGTCTCTACTTTATGGAATCGTCTCACAAAGGCTACCTTCAAGAGCCAATCCACCAGGCTGGGAAAATGGTAGTCGAATGACACGAGCGGACGAAACCACCATGGGATGACCAGCGTCCGGCGCGGACGTTTCGCCAGGCTGACGGCGCGGCGGGCGACGTATTCGGAACTCATCGAAATCCAGTTGGGAAGTTTGAGGTCGCTTTTGACGGCGTTATCACCGGAATGTTTGCCAAACTCAGTGTCCGCCGGGCCGGGATAAATGCCAGAAACCTGGATGCCGAACGGCGCCACCTCGCGGCGCAGGGCATCGGTGAAGGCGCGCACGCCGTACTTGGTGGCAGCGTAGATGCTGTAGAGCGGCGCGGCGATCATCCCGGCCACCGAGGAGACATTGATGATGTGACCGGCGCGGCGCGCCAGCATGTGCGGCAGGACGGCGCGCGTGACCTGGATCAGGCCGCGCAGGTTGACGTCGAGCTGGGCGTTGATGTCGCGCTCAGGGTCGAGGCGTTCGAGCCAGTCCAGGCGGCCAAAACCGGCGTTATTGAACAGGATGTCAATCCGGCCGTAAGCATCCAATACGGTCTGCACCAGGTCTTCGATCTGGGATTGCTCGGCCACGTCCAGCGGTAGGGGTAGGGCCTCGCCGCCCGCGGCGCGGATCTCCTCGGCCAGGGCGGTCAGCCGATCCATGCGCCGGGCAGCCAGCACGACGATGCAGCCCTCCCTCGCAAACAGCCGCGCCGCGTCCGCGCCAAAGCCGGAGGAGGCGCCCGTAACCAGTACGATTTTGTTTTCGAGAGAGATTGCCATGTTTTTTGTGGTGATTGGGAAGATAAAACGTAATGCGTAAAACGTAAAGCGTAATGGCTCACGCATCACGTATCACGCATCACGCATCACGTATCACGCATCACGCATCACGCATCACGCATCACGTATCACGTATCACTCATCACTTATCACTCATCCTCTTGGTTTTGCTCTTCCTGTTTCCGCCTCGGCCGCGGCGGCTCCACGACCGGCTCGGTGTGTAAGGCAATATCCAGCACCTCGTCCATGTGCTTGACCGTCACGATCTTCATGTCCGTGCGGACAGACTTGGGGATTTCTACCAGATCTTTGAGGTTGCGCTCCGGGATGATGATCACTTTCAGACCGGCGCGGTGGGCCGCCATTACCTTCTCGCGCACCCCGCCCACCGGCAGGACGCGCCCGCGCAGGGTGATCTCGCCGGTCATGGCGACATCCTTGTACAACGGGCGTCCGGTGAAAGCTGAGATGATGGCGGTCGTCATGGTGATGCCCGCCGACGGGCCGTCTTTTGGGATGGCGCCTTCGGGCAGGTGCACGTGTATGTCCAGCCGCTCGAAAACGTCCGGCTCGATCCCAAAGACAGCCGCGCGGGATTTCAGGTACGAAAGCCCGGCCTGGGCCGATTCCTGCATCACGTCGCCAACCTGGCCGGTGATCTGCAAATTGCCTTTGCCTTCCAGTACGGCCACCTCGACGAACATGATCTCGCCGCCGTTCTCCGTCCACGCCAAACCGGTGGCGACGCCAACCTCGTCGCTGCGCTCGGCCTCGGTCAGGAAGAACTGCGGCGGGCCGAGGAACTTCTCGATCAGCCCGGAACCGATCGTCGTCGGGTAACGCTTGCCTTCCGCCTTCCAGCGCGCCACCTTGCGGCAGATGCGCCCGATCTCGCGCTCCAAATTGCGCACGCCGGCTTCGTAGGTGTACTCGCGGATAATGCGCTGCAAGGCCTGGGGCGCGAAGCGCAACTGGATGCCATCCACGCCATTCTCCACCAACTGGCGGGGGATCAGGAAACGGTTGGCAATGATCAGCTTCTCTTCCTCGATGTAGCCGGGAAACTCGATCACCTCCAGCCGGTCCAAAAGGGCGGGTGGGATCGTCCCCAGCGTGTTGGCGGTGGTCACGAACATCACCTTCGAGAGATCGAAGGCCAGTTCCAGGTAGTGGTCGGAGAAGGCGTGATTCTGCTCCGGGTCGAGGACTTCGAGCAGCGCCGAGGAGGGATCGCCGCGGAAGTCGCTGCCGAGCTTGTCAATCTCGTCCAGCATGAAGAGCGGATTGGCCGTCCCGGCGCGGCGCATGGTTTGGATGACCCGCCCCGGCAGCGCGCCGATGTACGTCCGGCGGTGGCCGCGTATCTCGGCCTCGTCGCGGATTCCGCCCAGCGAGACGCGCACGAACTTGCGTCCCAGCGCCTCGGCAATGGAGTGGCCGAGGGAGGTCTTGCCCGTTCCCGGCGGCCCGACGAAGCACAGGATGGGCTGGCGTTCTTTCTTCGGCTTCAGGCTGCGCACGGCGATGTATTCCAGGGTGCGCTCCTTGGCTTTCTTCAAGCCATAATGGTCGCGTTCGAGCAGGCGGGCGGCATGGCGCACGTCCAGGTTGTCCTCGCTGAGGTTCGACCAGGGCAGGTCCAGGATCCAGTCAATGTACGTGCGGATGATGCCGACCTCGGGCGCCATGGGCGGCATTTGGTTCAGGCGCTCGATTTCCTTCGTGACCGTCGCTTTGGCCTCTTCAGGCAGCTTGATCGTCTCGGCCTTTTGGCGTAATTCCTTGATGTCCCGCGTCCAGATATCGCCCTCGCCCAATTCGGTCTGGATGGCTTTCATCTGCTCGCGCAGGTAGAATTCGCGCTGGCTCTTATCCACCTCGTTTTGCACGCGGCTGTGGATTTCATCCTCCAGCTCCAGTACGTCCACTTCCTCGGCTAGAAGTTGATTGATGCGCTTGAGCCGCTCGCGCGGGTCGGTCATCAGCAGCAGGGCCTGCCGCTCCTCCAGGCTGAGGGAGACCGCCGTGGTGATCATGTCCGATAGCCAGCCAGGCTCGCCGATGTTCAGGGCAAAGAGATGCGCTTCCTCGGGGATGGAGCGGTCGAGCTGGATGCAGCGATAGAACAAGTCGAGCACCGAGCGCGTCAGCGCCTGGGTCTGGCGGTCGGCAGTCGTCGACTCGAAGATGACCCGGGCGCGCGCCTTGAGCACCGGTTCCAGGCGGGTGAATTCCAGAATCTCGACCCGTCGGCGTCCCTGCACCAGGGCCGAACTGGAGCCATCCGGCATACTGAGCAGCCGCCCGACGGCGATTTCCACGCCGATGGGCAGGAAATCCTGCGGGCCAGGCTCCTCGACCTCCGGGTCGCGCTGGGTCAGGCCGATAACGGTACGGTTGCGCGCCTGCGCCTGCTGGGTCGCCCGGACGGAAGCATCGCGTGCTAAAAAGACCGGCGTCACCATGTGCGGAAAGATGACCATATCACGCAGCGGCAGCACGAGCGCTTCGATCACGCCGTCCTCGTCCGGCGTCAGGTTGGGGACGCGGTACAGCTCATCCGTGCGCTGCGAGAGTGCCATGTTGAAAGCTTCGTCGTCTTGATAAGACCAGTCGTTGTTCATAACTCCTCGTTTGCACGTTTACAACCTGTCAACGTAATTCTGCCACGCGGTGCGGACTTCCGCGGTCACGAACATGCTGCCGGCTGACAGGACAATGCTGCCATCTTTTGCAGACAATTCCAGCGCCCGGGCCAGGGCGGCCTCCACAGGCGTCACCGCTTCAGCCGGGACCCCAGCCTGCTGCGCCAACCCGAGCAATTGCTCCGCCTCCAGCGCGCGCGGGTGGACGGCTTTGGTGGTGAGGATGCGGCCCAGGCGCGGCTTCCACTCGGCGAACATGCCAAGAACATCTTTATCTTCCGAGGCGCCGAAGATCAAGATCACGGGCCGCTTCGGGAAGTAATCGTCCAGCGCTTGGCGAAGTTTCTGCGCCGAATCCACGTTGTGGGCCGAATCCAGGATCACGGGCGGCTCGCGGCGCAGGACCTCAAAGCGGCCCGGCCATTTGGCCTCGGCAAAGCCTTTTTGAATGGCTTCATCGCTGACGTTCAGGCCGCTGGTTTTCAGCGCCGCGTAAGCCGTTGCGGCATTGACCAGTTGGTGTGCGCCGAGCAAAGGGATGCGGAGTATAACCGATTCTGGCGTAACGAGTGACGAGTGACGAGTGACGAGTGATGGATTGATTGCCAGCGATTGTCCGTCAAGAGAATGCTCACTTGCCTCGAATGTCACGTCGCGGCCGACGAGCGTCAGTGGGGCATTCCGCTCCGCGGCGACTTTCTGGATTACCGCCAGCGCCTCCTCTTTCTGCGGCGAGGAAACGACCGGCGCGCCTTCCTTGATGATGCCAGCCTTCTCACCGGCAATCTGCGCCAGCGTGTTCCCCAGCACGGCCATGTGATCGTAGGAAAGCGAGGTGATGACCGAGACGCGCGGCGTGATGATATTGGTGGCGTCCAGCCGCCCTCCCAGGCCGACCTCGATCACGGCCGCCTCCACGCCGCGCTGGGCAAAGTAGAGGAAGCCCAGGGCGGTGGTCAGCTCGAAGGTGGTGATGAACGGCAGGCGCGCCACAGCCGGCTTGATCTCCTCCACCAGCGCGGCTAACTCTCCGTGCGGGATCGGCTCGCCATCCACCTGGATGCGCTCGCAGAAATCTTGCAAGTGCGGCGAGATGTAGAGACCGGCGCGGTAACCGGCGGCGTGCAGCGCGCTGGCGGCCATGGCCGCGACCGAGCCTTTGCCCTTCGTCCCAGCCACGTGGAGGATGGGATAGGAATCCTGCGGGTTGCCCAGGGCGGCCATCAGCTCGAACATGCGCCCGAGGTCGAACTCCGCCTTGACCAGCTCGGATGTATGTTTCAGACTATAATCTACGAAAGAGTAGAGATAATCGAGGGCTTTGTTGTAAGCGGTTTCGGGTTCCATAAGTGACAGCATTGTAAATCGTAATGCGTAAAACGTAAATCTTCTGATTCCAGCTTCCTTGACATTCCATCCAGCGCAGCGTACAATTTGTACAAATTGTACGCTTTGTGCAAAGGAGTGAACTATGGTAACCACAACCGTCAAAAGCGGCGAGGCGCGCACAAGATTTCGCGATTTACTCGACCAGGTGCTGGCCGGCAAAGGCGATGTGATGATCGAGCGCAATGGCAAGAACGTGGCGGTGATGATCCCGGCTGCGGATTACGAGCAAATCCGCGGCAAACTAGATACCATTCGCGCTGTGCGGGAAGCCGCGGCGACTTACGCTGTGAAGAGAGGCCAGGCACGCATCAATACCGAGGATAGCACGGCCACCATCCCCCTTGACATGTATACCAAACTGGTTGCCGAGCGCGAGGCGCGTTTCGAAGTGATCGATAGGATACGGGAAAATGCGCCCGACCTCCCCGAAGAGGAGATCGAGGAAATCGTGGCAGAAGCGGTCAGGAAGGTCCGGGCGGAAAATGCTCCGAGCGGTTCTTGATACCAACGTGATTGTAAGCAGCGTTATCAGCAAGAAAGGTGCGCCGTTCCATCTGGTGCAGGCGTGGACCGATCTTCGCTTCACGCTCATCACCTCAACAAGCATCATCGAAGAAGTTCAAAGAGTGTTGTCGGAACATCGCGTGAAAGATGTTTTTCGCCTCACCGACGAACGGATTTCCCAATTGGCAGAAACGATGAGGCAAAACGCGGTGGTCGTTCAAGGCGATGCGGACGTACGCGGCGCGATCCCAGAAGATCCATCCGATGAAATGTTCCTGGCTGCCGCGCTGAAAGGAAAGGCGGGGTTCATTGTTTCCGGCGATAAACATCTCCTGGGCTTGAAAACCTTTCGAGGAATTGAAATACAGACCGCCCGGAAATTTCTCGACACTCTCAACGCGGACAAATAACTCGAAATGCTCGGCCTGCTCACCCTCCACCTCCATCTCCCCGCCTGCGCCTCGCTGAAAGAGAAGCGCGGACGGCTCAAGCCGCTGCTGGCACGCCTGCACCGCCAGTTCAACGTCTCCGTCGCCGAGATGGATTTACAGGACAAGTGGCAGGAAGCGGTCATCGCCTGCGCGCTGGTCAACAGCGACAGGACGTACATCCAACGCTCCCTGCAAGCAGTGGTCGAATGGGTGGAGAGGAACTGGCTGGATATGGATGTGATGGACGACAGGCTGGAAATTATCTGATACGCGTTATTTCTTGCGCGGCAGGTGGATAGTGAAGGTTGTCCCCTCGCCGAGCTGACTGTGCACCTCGATGCGTCCCCCGTGTCCTTGGACAATCTGCTTGCAGATCGAAAGCCCCAGGCCAGTGCCGGTGGGGCTGCCTTCCGCATCCTGGACGCGATAAAACTTCTGGAACAGCTTGGGTAACGCCTTTTCGGGGATGCCAATGCCGGTATCCTGCACGGCGAGGACGAATTCCTTCTCCTGCGCTGAGGCGCTCATCGTGACCAACCCATTCGGGCGGTTGTACTTGATCGCATTGCTCAAGAGATTGAGCATCAATTGCTTGAGCTTGTCGCGGTCGGCTTCCAGGCTGGGGAAATCGGCGGGGATTTCGATAGTGATCTGGATGCCGTCCTCGTCAGCCTTGCTCTGCATCACCTTCTTACACTCCACCAGCAAGGCCCTCAACTCGAATTGGCTGCTGTGGAATTGAACGCGGCCCGATTCCATGCGCGCCAGGTCGAGAAAGGAGGAAGCCAGGGTGTTGAGCCGACAAGCTTCGTCGTGGATGTTCTGGACGATCTCATCGCGCTCCTCATGAGAAATTTCCGGCCTGAGCAATAGATAGGTGGCCGTGGTGATAGCCGAGAGAGGTGTACGCACCTCGTGGACGAAAGTGGCAATCAGGTCAGATTGTTGGAATAAACGTGCGTTTTCGATGGCTACTGCTGCCTGCGCCCCCAACACACAGAATAAGGCCTCGTCCGTCTCGGTAAATTCGCCGCCTTGCTTATTAAGGGCCTCCAATACGCCAATGACCTTATCTTTGGTGATCAATGGAACGCCCAGCAGGGAATTGGTGGCGTAATGGGTCGCCTCTTCGATCAAGCCGAAATGACGCGGATCCTCTTGCGCGTTCGAGACGCGCACCGGCTGGCGGTTGGTTACGATCCAGCCGGCAATGCTGCCCTCCAGGGGTACAACCAGGCCGCGCATGAGCGGTTCATCCAGATCGGTCGCGACTTGGAAGTGCAACTGGCGGGAAGCATCGTCATACAGCAGGATCGAAGCTGCCTGCGCGCCGGTAATATCCACCGCGGCCCGAATGATACGGTCGAGCAGGATGTTCAGGTCGAGGGTCGAGGCCAGGTCACGGGCGATGTCTATCAGCCGCCGGTAACCTTCCAGTCGTTTTTCGGTATCAGCCATGGTAGCTCTCCGAGCTACCATCATGTAAAACGCATTCTGCGATCAACGGGATGATCTCAGCCACATCCCCCAGGAGCAGGACGTCGGCGCGCACGCCCAGGTAAGTCGGCGAAAGGTTGGCAATGATCAGGTGCGCGCCCCCGTCGAGGGCCTGGAGCGGCAACCCGGCCACGGGCAGCACCTCGAGCGAGGAGCCGGCGACCAGGATCAAGTCGCAGTTCCGGCAGGCGGTTTGGGCTTCGAACCACGTGTGCACTGGCAACTGTTCACCAAATAAGATGATATCCGGTTTCAATATTCCCCTACATTGCGGGCAGTATGGGACGAGACCATCCCGGATGTATGGCCCGATGAAGCCATTGCTGCTGACCTGCTCGAAGCACTGCGTACAAGACATCGTCTGGAATGTGCCGTGCGTCTCCACGACATGCGAGGCCCCCGCTTTTTGATGAAGGTTGTCTATGTTCTGGGTGATGATGACTTTGAAGAATCCAGCCGCCTGCAAGCGCGCCAATGCCTGATGAGCAGGGTTGGGCGCCGCTTCATAGATTTGGGTAGCCAGGGGACGGATCCATTCGTAGAAACGTTCAGGCGCGTAGCGGAAGGCGTTCAGCGAGGCGACTTCCATCGGGTCCATCTTGGACCATAGACCTGTTCCCTCCGAACGGAAGTCGGGGATGCCCGAGGGAGTAGATATCCCCGCGCCGGTCAGGACGACGGCACGCTGAGATTTGCGAATTAACTCCGCCGCATATTGGATGCACTCCAGGGTCTGGGCGGAGAGTATGGTCATTTTTCCAGGCGGGCGCGCTCGAGCTCGAGCATCAGGGCGGACAGTTTGGCGAACTGCTGATTGATTTGGCAATCTGGCTGGTAGGATACGGCGATGGTCTTCATCTGTACCGCCCGGTAGATAAGCTCCGGGAAAGGCATGATGACCGCCGGTACGACCCAATCCAATTTCTCCTGAACCTGGGTCATGTTCATCTGCGTATCGGAGCGGAGCCGGTTCACCACGATTGGGCTGATCCTGCGCTTATTGACCTCCAATTCCACCAGGTCGGTAAGCAAAGCCTTGGCATGTAAAACCGAGTTCGGCGTCGGTTCCACGATCACGATGAGATGCTGGCATTTTTTGAGCAGTTTTTGGGTCAGTGGCGTCAGGCCAGGGCCAAGGTCCAAGACAAGATAGGGGGCCAGGCTTTCCAACCGGTTGATGATCGTCTCGAACTGGGCAATCCCATTCAGCAGCATGGCATCGCGCGGGTGAATAGAGCCAAGCAGCAATCTCAGGCCAGTCTCGTGGACGAGAAGATTATCCTTGACCTTTTGCTGGGTCAACTCATCGGGCTTGGATTGCAAAAGCGACAGTAACTCTTTCGGGTCAGGCTCTCCGAGATCGGGGCCAAGCGTACCCATGCCAGGACGCAGCTCGGCCAGGATGACCTCTTCCTGGGCGGCCGTCATCAGGCACTTAGCCAGGTTGACGGCCAGGGTTGTCACCCCCTGTCCCCCGCGCGCGGCCAGCACGCCGATGACGAAGGGCGGTTTTGCCTCGGCCACCGCAGGGCCAGCCTTCCATCTGATAGAACGGGCCAGCAGGGCTTTGACGTGCGCCTGAAGCTCGACAGGGTGGGTGGGCTTGGTCAGGTAATCGTCCGCGCCAGACTCGAAGCCGGTGACTTTGTCATCCAATTGCGTCTTGGCAGTAAACATCAGGATGGGGATGTCGGCCGTCTGCGGGTCGCTGCGCAGGCGCTTCGTCACCTCATAGCCATCCATCTGCGGCATCATGACATCCACGAGAGCCAGGTCGGGTTTTTCATTCGCTGCCTGGACCAATCCCTGCTCTCCGCTCGATGCGACCACGATCTGATATCCCCGTCGTTGAAGCATCGCGCCGACCAGGCGCAGGGTATCCAGGTCGTCATCAATGATTAGAATTTTCTTGGCCATAGCTGCTCCCTCGGAAAACAACTACCAAACGGCGTTGCGTAATCTTGCGCATGTGAGGCTGTGCTCCCACTCTACGGCTTTTCCCAAGAAATTCGGGGGCGCAGCCCTCCTCTGAGCGCAAGTGAGTCACCACTGCATATAAAGTCTAGCACAAAGCGGGTATTCAAGCAAGTAAAAAATCCACCCTGGTTGCATCCAAATTATTGAGTAAAATATCCCCGTCCTCCCACGAGGCGACCATCATGGATACCTGGCGTCTACTCCTCACCCCTCCTGCCCGCGGCGCGTGGAACATGGCCGTGGACGAGGCGCTGCTCGAATCCGTCGGGCGCGGCGAATCGCTCCCCGCGCTGCGCCTGTACGCCTGGCAGCCACCCTGCCTCTCGCTCGGCTACGCCCAGCCATTTTCCGATGTTGATATTCCGCGCCTGAAAGAACGCGGCTGGGAGCTTGTCCGCCGCCCGACTGGCGGGCGCGCCATCCTGCACACCGATGAACTGACTTATTCGGTCATTGCCCCGCCGGATGAACCCCGCCTGGCCGGCACGCTGCTGGAAAGTTACAACCATCTGGCGCAGGCTCTACTGGCAGCTTTGCGCTTGCTTGGCCTGCCGGTGGAGATGCAGGAACGCTCGGCTGCCTCGCAGGCCGGAAATACCAACCCGGTCTGCTTCGAGGCGCCTTCGACATATGAGATCACCGTCGGCGGGAAGAAGCTGGTCGGCTCGGCGCAGGCGCGGCGGAAAGAGGGCGTGCTCCAGCACGGCTCGCTGCCCCTGAACGGCGACCTGGCGCGCATCACCCAGGCCCTCGTTTTTCCAGACGAAGCTGCCCGGGCGCGTGCCGCTGAACGCCTGCTGGCGCGCGCTGCGACAGTCGAGTCCGTTCTGGGCCGGCCGGTCGCGTGGGAAGAAGCCGCGCAGGCATTTACCGCTGCCTTCCATGAGACGCTGAACCTGGATTTACAGAGGCGCTCTCTCACCCCAGACGAAGAGGCGCGCGCCGAAGAACTGGCGGAAAGCAAATACGCCCAGCCGCGCTGGACAGAGCGGGCAAGCGGTTAAAAGCGGAAGGTTGAAGGTCCCTCCTCGAAACCTTCAACCTTCCAACCCTTCGGGCTGAGCCTCAGGGCGAAGCCTGCAACCTTCGACCTTCGATCTTCGACCTTCGACCTTCGACCCCTATGGTTGGCCGAA
>MNXK01000028.1 GCA_001872165.1 Anaerolineae bacterium CG2_30_58_95 | reverse complement strand
TTTTCGTTCTGGGCTTTCAATCCATCCTGATGGGCCTGATCGCCGAACTGCTGGTGCGCACCTATCACGAGTCCCAGCAAAAGCCCACCTACCGCGTGCGCGCCGTGCTGGGAAAGAAGCCCCGCAGTCGCTGACCGGCCGATGAAAATCTTGGTTCTCATCCACGAATATCCGCCGGTCGGGGGCGGCGGAGGCGCGGCAGCCGGCGATATCTGCCAGGGACTGGCGAGGCGCGGCCACGAAATCAAAGTGCTGACGGCGCACTGCAAAGGACTGCCGCTTCGCGAAACGATCGGGAAAATTGACGTAATGCGGCTAAAATCTCTGCGGAGACAGCCCTACCGGGCTGGATTCCTGCAAATGGGCGCCTACGTTCTCGCGGGACTTTGGGCCGGCCTCCGTTTAATTGGCCGCTGGCAGCCTGACGTGATCCACGTCCACTTCGCCGTCCCGGCCGGCGCACTGGCCTGGGCTTTGTCGCGCCTGACGCGGGTCCCGTACGTGCTGACTGCTCATCTCGGCGATGTACCTGGCGGCGTGCCGGAAAAGACCGGTAAATGGTTCCGCTGGATTTTCCCGTTCACCCGTCCCATCTGGCGGGACGCAAAACGCGTCGTCGCCGTCAGCGGGTTCACGCGTGGGCTGGCTCTGCGGTATTATGGTAGCTGGTTGCGCTGCCATTATTGCGCTCCAATCGAAGTTATTCCAAATGGCGTTGATTTGAAGGCTCTGGATCCCGGCGAACTGCGCGCCAACGTTACGCCACGCATTGTCTTTGCCGGCCGTTTCATGGAGCAGAAGAATCCGCTGGCGCTCGTGCGCGTCCTCAGCCAGTTGCAAGACCTGCGCTGGCAGTGCGTCATGCTGGGCGACGGGCCGCTTTTGGAAGAGACCCGCCGTGAAATCGCGGCGCGCGGCCTGGCAGACCGCTTCACATTGCCGGGTTGGGTGACACCGCAAGAGGTGCTGGACTGGTTCCGCCGCAGCGATCTTCTGTTCATGCCCTCGCTTTCGGAGGGACTGCCGGTCGTCGGCGTGCAGGCTTTGGCGATGGGACTGGCGGTGGTCGCCAGCCGCGTGGGCGGATTTGTGGATTTGGTGAACGACGGCGAGAACGGTTCTTTGCACGAACCGTCTGATGAAGATGGTATGGCCGAAAGCCTGCGCCGCCTGCTTTCCGATAATGGTAGCCTGAAATCGGGCTACCATAAACGCGACTTGCTGCGCGCCCGTCAGTGCAGCCGCGAATTGGCGCGCAAATTTGATTTGACCGAAGTCGTGCGCGCCTACGACGAATTGCTGCGCGAGGCGGCTGTGCCATAAAATATGAAAACATCTTTGTGTTTTCAGTTTCATAATGCGGTGGTGTTTGAAGTCCGGAGTAATATACCGCACGTTCTTGAGTTTTTTAATTCTGAATATGGCTATCATCGTGTGGATAATGGTTGCCGAAAGCGCAACCATAATGCAACTGTTGCGCCCTTGCCAGTGGTAGAACTAACTTATCTTAACAAAATTAATCCTGTCCAAGAATATAATCACTATACACACAAATTCCTTGCGCATTGGTTATATCAGGTTCAAGTCTCACCTGAACGTGTGACGATTAAAGTCAGCGGAAATAAATTATCTGTCCCAATGGTGCATCACATGATGGTGCATCCATCCTTGCGTTATTTGGCGTCACAGCATGGATTCTTACTCTTACATGCCGGTGCAGTAGCCCGAAAAGGCAAGAGCCTGATATTTTCCGGGCGTGGCGGTGCCGGAAAGACAACCGTTACATCTTTGGTGCTGGCATATGGGAATCGATGGTCACTGCACGCGGACGACTATGTGTTTCTGAAACCCGGTCCGTTCAGCTTTGCATATCAAACTCGTTCGCATCTATATCGCAACTTATTGTTGTGGGTGCCTGAAGTCAAGTCGCGCCTGACCCCTTGGGAACTGACTAGGGTCGAATTTTTTGGTTTTGTACGTAAATGGAGTGGTGAACGGTTCAAGTGGCCAGTACGTTTGTCGGCCGAACGCCTTTGGCCGGGAAGCACTATTCAGGATTTTGCAGTCCCCGTGTCTGTCTTACTCCTTCGGAAGGGCAATCAATCTTCCGCTGAACTAGAACAAGAAAAAGATATTGAACAGGTAGCTGCTGAACTGATTGAAATGAATTTCAACGAGGCGCGTCACTTTATTTCCCTACTCGACAAAACCAATGCCATTCCTGATTTTTCCGGTTGGCTCGCGGATTGGAAACTTGCAGAACGTCGCTTGTTACTAGAAATTCTACGCAGGACGCCGGTTTACACATTGAAATTGCCGGTAACAAATTCTCGGTCAGAGCTAAGCAAACAACTGCTCTCTATTCTTGATGAATTGGCGGCTTAATACTGTTGAGCGAGAACATGGAATCGAAATCGTTTTCGTCTTCTCGAAAGAAGGCACTATCTAGTTTTTTACGCTTGGCTGGGACGATTCTCAGCACAGTGCTTTTTTTTGCACTAATTTCGCGTCAAAATTGGGGGGTGGTTTATGAAAAAACGAGTAGCATTTCGCTATTGGTAGTGTTTTTTGTTTTTGCCATCTATGGTCTTGGACAGATACTTAATGCCTTTCGCTGGTTTATTTTGTTGTACGCGCAGCAGGTGGATATTTCATTTGTGGAATCATTAAAGATCGTATTTGCTGGCATTTTTGCGTCCAACTTTCTTCCATCAACTATTGGTGGTGACACAGTACGAGCAGTGGCGATCATGCGTTTTGCTGATAAAAAGATAATAGCAATTGGTTCTATCATCCTTGACCGAATCATTAACATGGCGGCAATGATCAGCTTGCTGCCCCTGCCAATACATGTGTTCGGTCTATCAGCACTTTCCAAAGGTTTATCATTTCAAATGAGCATGACCTCTTGGCTGTTATTGGAGAAACTCAAAGGCTTTTTTAGACATCTCTTTCCGAGAGTAGTTGCTGCCCTTGATGCTTGGCGCGCGAAACCTTGGGCTTTGGTGCATGCGTATGTGGTGGGTTTCGTTTCCAATCTCTTGCCAATGCTTGGAACGTTTTTACTTGCGCGTAGTGTAGGAATTGGTGTAAGTTATTACCAGGTCGTTGCTGTTCAAACCATTACTTATTTTTTTTCAGTTCTGCCCATCTCTATCAATGGCTACGGTGTCCGTGAAGTGTTGTATACCACACTTTATACGCAACTAGGTGCGACCCTTGAACAAGCATCTATACTTGCGTTGCTCAGTCGCCTGCTCACGATGTTGGCAACTACACCCGGTGCTTTCTGGCTCTCTCGATCCGTGTTGCGAGCTTCATCTAGGAAAATTGAACTTTAATATTCGCCCTTGACCCCTTTATATTCGCGGTTATAATTCAGGTGCTGAATTTTGAAATTATGGAAACCTCCCCAGATACTGCCCGTGAACTTGCCCTGCTCGAGACCATCGAGCGCGATCCCGACGTGACCCAAGCCTCGATCGCCACACAATTAGGCGTGGCGGTCGGGACGGTCAACTGGCACCTCAAACGCTTGATCGAGAAGGGTTACGTCAAGATCAAGCGCGCCGAACGGAAGAAACTGCGCTACATCATCACGCCGGAGGGGATCGCCCTGCGCGCTCGCCTGACGGTGGATTATATTGAACAACAGTTCAACCTGTACCGGCGGACACGAAAGCGCGTTCAGGAGCACCTGGAGCAAGTGCGCCAGGCTGGTTTCGAACGCGTGCGCCTGATCGGCGAAGGCGATGTAGCCGATATTTGCAAATTAACCTGTCTCGAGCAGCACATCGCCATCGTACCAGACAGCAAAGCCCCTGTGCTGGAGGTGAGTGGTTTCAAGGTGCTCTTGCACATAATGGTCGCCGACTGCGCGACCATAAAAAAGGAAGCATGAAAACCAAAGGGCATATCCTCGTGACGGGCGGCGCCGGTTACGTCGGCTCGCTATTGACCGCCGAACTTTTGCGGACGGGCTATCGCGTCACCGTGATAGATAATCTGCTCTTCGGCGGCGAAGCACTGTTGGGGTTTCTCGCTCACCCCGACTTTCATTTCGTCAAAGCCGACGTCACCGAGTCACGCGCCGTGCGCGACTCCATCCATCGAGACCGGCCGAAACCGGATGCGGTTGTCCATCTGGCGGCGATCGTCGGCTTCCCGGCCTGCCAGGCGGTGGGACGTCAGGCGGCGTGGCGGTACAACGTCGAGGCGACGAAAATGGCCTTCGAGCAGGCAGCCGGCCTCGGGTCCGCACGCTTCGTGTTCGCCTCCACGTACAGCAACTATGGCCGGTCCGCAGATGGAAGTCCGGTGACGGAAGATTCGCCGCTTAATCCGCAGTCGCTATATGCCGAGACAAAAATCGCCGCAGAGGAATATCTACTCGGCCAGAAAGATGCAAGCTGTGCGCCGCTCATTTTCCGCCTTACCACGCTATACGGGGTTTCGCCGCGCACCCGCTTCGACCTGATCGTTAACCAGTTCGTCCTGGACGCTTATTCAAAGAGAGAATTGATCATCTATCAGCGCGGCTATTCGCGCTCGTTCGTTCACGTGCGGGATGTGGTGCGCGGCATCATCCTTGGCTTGGAATCGCCGCAGGAAAAGGTGCGCGGGCAAGTCTACAACCTGGGCAGCGAAGGTGGCAATTACACCAAAGATGAGATCGTTGGGCTGGTCATCAAACGCTTACCAGAGACAGTGGTGAGCTATAAAGACCTGACCTTCGGCGGTGATGTGCGCGATATTACGGTGTCGTTCGAAAAAATCCGCCGCGAGCTAAGTTTCCAGGCGGAACTGACGGTGGACGACGGCGTGCGTGAGGTGATCCACGCCCTACGGACAGGGCTGATCCGCAATCCGAATGATGCGCGTTATCGAAATGCGCAGTTTATTGTTCAATGAATCGAGATTCGAGAATAGAGAATCGTTCCTGCCGTTCTTACGAATCTCCATTCTCGAATCTCGGACTCAGGAGAGCAACTATGACGGTCGAGAATAATTATTGGAGCAACAAACGTGTCGTCGTGACGGGCGGCGCTGGATTCCTTGGCTCATTCATAACCAAGAAGCTAATCCAACGCAGCGCGGCGGACATCTTGATTCCACGCATCGAATACTACAATTTGGTGGACCGCGACGCCATCCGCCGCCTGCTGGATGAGTCCATGCTCCCGCCAGAGAAGCGCCCCGCCCACCTCACGCCCGAGGGCTTTCATCCTTCATCCTTCAGCCTTCATCCTTCCAACCTGGTCATCATCCACCTCGCCGCGCGCGTCGGCGGCATCGGCGCCAACCTTGAGCATCCAGCGGAATTTTTCTACGACAACCTGATGATGGGCGCGGAACTGATGCACCAGGCCTGGAAGCTCGGCGTGCAAAAGTTTGTCGCGCTCGGCACAGTGTGTGCTTATCCCAAGTTCACCCCCGTGCCGTTCAAGGAAGACAACCTGTGGGATGGCTACCCGGAAGAGACTAACGCGCCCTACGGTCTGGCCAAAAAGATGCTCCTGGTTCAGGCGCAGGCTTATCGCCAGCAGTATGGATTTAACGCCATTTTTCTCCTGCCAGTGAACCTGTATGGACCCGGCGACAATTTTAATCCGCAATCCTCGCACGTTATTCCAGCTTTGATCCGCAAGTGTTTGGATGCGCAGGAGCGCGGCGAGAAGGAAATCATCGTTTGGGGGGATGGCTCGCCGACGCGCGAATTCCTGTATGTGGAAGATGCCGCCGAGGGCATCCTGCTGGCGGCCGAGAAATACGACAGCCTTGAGCCGGTCAACCTGGGATCGGGTTTTGAGATTTCCATCAAAGATCTGGTTGAGATGATCGCTCGCCTGACCGGTTACGAAGGTAAATTGGTCTGGGATACCAGTAAGCCCAATGGACAACCCCGACGGAGTCTGGACATAACCCGCGCCGAAAAATACTTCGGCTTCCGCGCCGCTACAACTTTCGAGGAAGGCCTGCGCCGGACAATCGAGTGGTACAAGCAAAACAGAAAACGATAACATGACACAAAACCCCCTTGCAACGAAAAGCGAAACATCCATGCTGGTCATCCGCCCGGCGCGGGGTTGGACGGCGCTCAACTTGCGCGACTTCGCGACTTGTGGATATATCGCGAACTCGTTTATTTCTTGACCTGGCGCGACATCAAGGTGCGCTACAAACAGGCTTTTCTGGGCGTAGCCTGGGCCATCCTGCAGCCGTTGCTGACCATGGTCATATTCAGTGTCATCATGGGATACCTGCTCAAAGTCCCCACCGATAACGGCGTGCCATATCCGGTATTCAGTTTTGTGGCGCTCTTGCCCTGGCAGCTCTTCGCCGGCGCTTTGCAGCGCGCCGGCACCAGCCTGGTGGGCAATTCCAATTTAATAACCAAAGTCTACTTCCCGCGACTGGTGATCCCTTTCTCGGCGGTGGCCGCCGGGCTGATAGATTTTTGCCTGGCCTTCCTGGTTTTGCTCGGACTGATGTTTTACTATCATCGTCAAATCACCGTAAATTTGCTCTGGCTGCCACTGCTTGTGGTCCTGGCGCTCATGACCGCCCTGGCCGTGGGCCTGTGGCTTTCGGCGCTCAACGTTCAATACCGCGATGTGCAGCACATGATCCCCTTTATCGTTCAGGCCTGGTTTTATGCTTCGCCGGTCG
>MNXK01000062.1 GCA_001872165.1 Anaerolineae bacterium CG2_30_58_95 | reverse complement strand
AAATTCTTTGGATTGAAAAAGTTCGGTGAGGTGAAATATAGCATAATGCTAAAAGTATGTCAAGGACTTTTAGCATTTATAGGTAAAATAAAGACGGCGCTAATGGCCGCCTTTCATACTCTGTTGTAGTCAATCCTTGGAGATTAGCCTACCTACCCAACTTTTGCGATGAGGCCTGCTCTTGGGGTGCCGTCTGAATTAAACAATTTACGACCCTGCTTCCCGTATTTTTGATGAATTTCGGCACAATAAGCAACATCAGCCTCATCAATCAGAATTTTGTTTTTATCCGTCCCTAAACGATGGATTATCCCGCCACGTGACCAATTGATAATCGTTACATCTGCAATGCCATATTTACGAGATGCTTCACGGATTCCAATCCCCACTCCCCTCAAATGAGAATGCTTCCTGTACTCTTGCAATTCTTCTTTCGGCACTTTAGCCTTGGCATCCTGTTCGTTCACCACGATTTCTCCATTCGGTAGAATTCCACCCCGTATTTTACCAGATTGGAGAAGGGCGCGCAGATACAGCTCGCCAATTTTCAGGCGAGCGGCAGCTTCAGGGATGGGGAGGAAGCGTTCGAGAGTCATATGGCCTCAGTAAGAAAAATGCCTGTCTCGTCGTCGATCACGTAGGGGGAAGGGCGGAAAAGTGTGATGACAAGATAGGCCAGGTCCCTGCACGATCCCAACGAAGTCAGGAACGCTGCGCCAATCGCCAAGCGGAAATCCGCAAGTATCCAGGTGATAACGAGGATTAGAAGTGGAAAAAGCAAAGGAAATAATATAACTTTGATCCAGATTGCTTTCGACACTTTACCGATGTATGTGTGAATCCCACTCGCGCCAATCTGTGTCTGAGGTACACCCGACCAATGAGCAGCAACTAGGTGCAACCCCTCGTGAATCACCATCAGCGGTCGGAGAAAAGCAGGTAAAGGCACCCATGAGGGAAGCGCAGTCAGCAGAACCAAGATGGCAAGTTTTAGCGCAGGAGAGACCCCCATGACCAACACCGCACAGGCAACAAAAAGCGCTGCAAGTGCCAATTCAAGTGCTTTCACAATCTGACTTTCTCTCAAATCCTGGTTGCGGTTTGGACTAGGCATTTAGTTGCTTCTCCTTGCCATTGTTACAACGCCTGCCGATTGTGCTGTTCGCGGCGCAATCGCTTTTTGTAAAGGCAAGGTGAGCGTGGAGAGGCTCGAACTCTCAACCAATGGCTTAAAAGGCCACTGCTCTACCGTTGAGCTACACGCCCGTAACGAAGCGCATTCTATCATGGCAGTTATCCTAAGTCAACGTCACGCGTCAGCCGTCAAGTAGTTTAGTAACACTTCAGGATTTTTCTCGCTCTAATCGTCGCGCTTTGTTACTTGAATTTTAATCTTTTCGGGGTATCATGGTAGGTGAATGCCCTACAATTATAGAGAAAGCGTTAGACCTTATCGAGAAATGGAGGAACCATGCGAGACCTGACCAACGAAATCCTCGAACTCATCCGCCGCACCTCTTCGGACCTGCCGCCGGACGTGGAGAAAAGTCTGCGCGCGGCGGTCGAAAAGGAAGCCCCCGGCTCGGCGGCGCGCGGCGCGCTGGAGACCATCCTCAAAAACGTGGAACTTTCCCGCAAGAATTCCTCGCCCATCTGCCAGGATACCGGCACGCCCATCTTCTACGTCAAGTACCCCGCAGGCTGGAGCACGCTGAAACTCAAGCAGCAGATCCGCACGGCGCTGGCCGAGGCCACCAAGAAGTCCTACATGCGTCCGAACGCTGTAGATGCGGTCTACGGCAAGAACAGCGGCAACAACCTGGGCGGCGACGACTTCCCCTACATCCACTTCGAGGAAGTCGAAGGCGAGGAGCTGACCATCGAACTGATGCTCAAGGGCGGCGGCTGCGAGAACGTTGGGGCGCAGTACTCTCTGCCCGATAACCGTCTCGGGGCCGGCCGCGACCTGGCCGGGGTGCGGAAAGTCGTTCTGGAGGCGGTGTACAAGGCCCAGGGTCAGGGCTGCGCGCCCGGCATCCTGGGCGTCTCCATCGGCGGCGACCGCGGCTCCGCTTATCTGGCCTCCAAGGAAGTCCTGTTCCGCAAGATGGACGAATCCAACCCGGACCCGAAGCTGGCCGCGCTTGAAAAACAATTAACTGAAGAATCCAACCAGATGGGCATCGGCCCGATGGGCTTCGGCGGCAAGACCACCGTGCTGGACACCAAGATCACGGGCCGACACCGCCTGCCAGCCTGTTACTTCGTCACGGTGTCGTACATGTGTTGGGCCTACAGGCGGCGCAAGATGACCGTGCGCGGCGACGAGGTCACTTACGAATGAAAAAATTACGTTTCACGTTTTACGTTTCACCAATGAGGTATTCGTAAAACGTAAGACGTAAAACGTAATGGAGGACACTATGCGAGAAATTACCATTCCCATCAGCGATGAAACCATCCGCAGCCTGAAGGTTGGCGATCCAGTGGCGCTGACCGGCGTCATGATCACTGGCCGCGACACAGCCCACAAGTGGCTGATCGATACCTTTATCAAGAAGACGCGCCAGCCGCAGGGTGATGACCTGGAAATCTATGAAGCCCTCAAACCCCTGCTCGAAGGTGGCATTATCTATCACTGCGGCCCGGTCGTCTCCGGGCTGGATTCCAAGCAATATAAGTTCGTGGCTGCCGGACCAACCACATCCATCCGCGAAGAACCCTACCAGGCCGACGTGATGAAGCACTTCGACCTCAGAGGCGTGATCGGCAAGGGCGGCATGGGGCCGAAAACGCTGAAAGGCTGCCAGGAAGTGCCGGGCGTCTACTTCCACGCCATCGGCGGCGCGGCGACCTTGATCGCCCAGTCCGTGACCAAAGTTCTGGGCGTTTACAAGCTGGACTTTGGCGTGCCGGAGGCCATGTGGGTGATCGAGGTCAAGGAATTTCCCGTAGTCGTCACGATGGACGCGCACGGCGGGTCGCTGCACCGGGTAGTGGAGGAGCAATCTGGCAAGGTTTTGGCGGAGTTGCTGGCAAAGTAATGTGAGGCGCAGGCCTCTGCAGTCTCGAAGAAAGCCGGAGCGTCCCAAGGAAATGTGATACACTTCAAGCACAGAGAGGAGGCGGTTTATGGTCATCGGTGTTTCGCCTACAGAAATTCTGACCTCACTGGCTGATTCATTGGTGGCACAACAAAAGTATGCCAGCCTTGAGGACGCGCTTCGCGACCTCGCGCTCGCAGCTGTGCACAACAAGACTGCCTATTACCGACGCCGCATTCGTGGATTCGAACGCAAGTATGGCTTGAGTTTTGACAGCTTCACAACGCGCTTGAGAGGCCGCGCCACATCTGCCGAAGAAGACGACTGGCTGGCCTGGCGTTCAGCGCAACGGATGCTTGCAGATTGGGAACAATCCTTCGAAGCTTTGCGCAATGACCGCCCTCAGAGATAATCTACTGGCCCTGTTGCGCGGGCATCGGCTGGTAGGGCATGTGCGTGTCATTTACTATGATGAGACACCGGCAGGCAAAGTCGAGTTAAAGATACGCTGTCGTTTGGCTGGGAAATATCAATTCCAGGTTTGGCTGCACCACGAGCCTGGTTTTCAAGATTACGCTTATCAGTTATATACGCGGCAACCGCTCCTGCGCTGGGATAACGCGCCTCACTACCCGGCGATTGTTACCGCGCCGCACCATTTTCACAACGAAAATGGGCAGGTCAGCAGTTCGCCGCTTTCTGGCAGGCCTCTTGAAGACGTGAAAAAGGTTTTGGAAATCATCGAGAAATGGGCCTAACAAGATGATCCGACGTGGATGATCTTTCGTGCCAACTCCCGATGTTTGGAAACCTAGAGCTTCGTCCACCCGGCCACGGCCCAAGGCATCATCGCAAAGAAGCCGATCAGCGCCAAAGCGCCTGCGCCGGAGACCAGCGAAAAAGCCACAATGCCGAGCGCGGTGACCAGGTAACTCGTCACTGCCAGCCGGTCGAAGCGGGCTTCGACTGGTTTTTCCGCCTTACCTGAAATCAGCAAATAGAGGGCAAAAGTGGTGAAGACCGTCAGCCACCAGCCCCAGTAGTTTTGCAGGGGGATGCCGAAGTAAGCGCCGTCCGTTTCCCAAACCCAGTGTCCACCCGCCACCATGACCGGGTCCATGACCAGGTCCCAGGCAGTCATGGCCAGCCCGCCGACGGCGGCTACGGCCAGCAGTCTCAGCCAGCGCTTCCAGCCCGCGGGGACAAGCCAATCGGCGATAACGAAGGAGGGATAGCTCATCATGAACCAGGCCACCGGGATGAGAATCGGCACCAGCCCCAGAAAGAGCGGGCCGAGTTTGTCCGTGTAATGGTAGGGGCCGTAGATCAATCCCGTGGCTACGCCGACACTTTCGAATAAGAGGCTGACGCCGAAAACCAATGCCAGCAGCCTCAATGCACGCTCCCAGCCCTCGCGCTGACAGGCATGCACCAGGGCAAAGGTGAAGCCCGCCAGGGTGGTGATGGGCGTCATAATGCCCATCGGCGAGGCGCCGAGGGCGAGGCTGACCAGCGGGTAAGCAGTCAATAGGGCATACAGGATGAGCAAGAGGATGGTGATACGGCGCAAGGATTTTTTTCGTTTTACGCTTTAGAGTCCTGCCGCTTTGCGCAGGATGTCGGCCTTGTTCGTCTCTTCCCACGGGAACTGGACATCGTCCCGCCCGAAGTGACCATAGACGGCTGTCTTGCGGTAGATAGGACGGCGCAGGTCCAGGTCGCGGATGATGGCGCCCGGGCGCAGGTCGAAGTGCTCGAGGATGAGCGCACTGATCTTTTCGTCGGGGATTTTCCCGGTCCCGAACGTTTCGATGTTGACCGAGAGCGGGTGCGCCACGCCGATGGCATACGCCACCTGGATTTCTATCCGATCCGCCAGTCCTGCCGCGACCACGTTCTTGGCCGCCCAGCGGGCTGCGTAGGCTGCCGAACGATCCACCTTGGTCGGATCCTTACCGGAGAATGCGCCGCCGCCGTGCCGGCCCATGCCGCCGTAGGTATCCGCGATGATCTTGCGACCGGTGACACCCGCGTCACCCATCGGGCCGCCGATCACAAAGCGCCCGGTTGGGTTGACGTAGATCTTTGGGCCGCTGTCCCACATCGCGGGCGGGATAACCGGTTGGATGATATGCTCGATGACGCCCTCGCGGATCTCGGCGTGGGAGACTTCCGGGGCGTGTTGGGTGCTGACCAACACCGTATCCACACGCTTGGGCTTGCCGTAAGCGTACTCCACCGTGACCTGGGCCTTGCCGTCCGGGCGCAGCCAGTCAAGCGCGCCAGACTTGCGCACCTCGGCCAGGCGGCGGGTCAGTTTATGGGCCAGGTAGATAGGCATTGGCATCAGTTGTGCGGTTTCGTTGCAGGCGAAGCCGAACATCATGCCCTGGTCGCCGGCGCCGATCAAGTCAATTTGATCCTGGTCGCCGTCTTTGGCTTCCAGGGATTTGCTGACGCCCATGTCAATATCCGGGCTTTGGCTGGCAATCGCCGAAAGGACGCCGCAGGTATTGCCGTCGAAGCCTTTCTTGGCGCGGTCGTAGCCGATGTCGAGGATGACCTTGCGGGCCAGTTCGTCAAAGTTGACGAAGGCGTGCGTGGTGATTTCACCCAGCAGCATCACGAAGCCGGTCTTGGTGGCGACTTCGCAGGCCACGCGCGACATTGGGTCCTGCTCGAAGCAGGCGTCCAGGACAGCATCCGCGATCTGGTCGCAGAGCTTATCGGGGTGGCCCTCGGTCACCGATTCGGAGGTAAACAACAGCTTGGGCGAAGACATGAAGGTAGTACTCATAAGGTTTGGGTCTCCTTTGCAAAAGAAATTGCCCCTTCAGAACATCTCGAAAGGGCAATTGCGCAGGATGCACGGCTGCCCTCTCATCTTCCAGAATTTGGGTAATCTCACAGGATTACCCCTACTGCCGGAATTAGCACCTCGCTTTAGTTCTATAGTTTTGTAGTTGTGTGGTTGTTTAGTTGCGTACTTGACTATCGAACTACCTAACTATCCAACTACCGAACTAAAACAGGTTGCTGAGGCATCATCGGGCCGGTCCCTCCGCCTCTCTGGATAAGAGTTGCCGATTGGGGCTATTGAGTTGTGAGGGGATAATACCACAGTTGACGGGGAGCGTCAAAGGTACAGAAGGCTTCTTCGAAAGTCTGTAGCTTACAACTCTTCGAACATCAATTGCCACCATTTCATAAAGTAGATTGGCGCTGAATTAATAGCCTTGTGCATGGCATCGCCCAGATGGATCACGTATCCCTTGGACGGGTGATAAGCAGAAACAAAGTTTTGAAATGAGCGGGTGGCTGCGGGGACGGGTAATTTTCGATATTTGACTTCGATGGGAACGACTTCTGTATTCTTATCCAGCACGAAATCCACTTCGGCTTTGTTGGTTGTCCTCCAGTGATGGATCTGGTTGGATGTGTTTTCCACCTTTTTCCTGAGGAGGGTGTGAATAAAATTCTGGAATAAGAATCCGCCTTCGGTCGGCGAAACAAGCTCTCCGAAGGCGCCGAGCGCATAGTTTCTCATCCCAAGGTCGTAAAAATAAAATACGGGCGTCTTCGTCAACTCTTTTCTCATGTTCCTGAAATAAGGCGTGACCTTATGAAGCAGGAATGTCTTCTCCAGGTACCAAAGATAATTGTTCACGGTGGCAGTATTGATGTTCAACGTGTTTGCAATTTCCGAAATGTTGGCTAACTGCCCGATTTGCGCAGCCATCAGCCGCGCGAGCGCGGTGAAGCGATCCGTTTTCTGCACGCCCAGCAGATAGGCAATATCCCGCTCCAGATAAC
>MNXK01000084.1 GCA_001872165.1 Anaerolineae bacterium CG2_30_58_95 | reverse complement strand
GGCGCGCGCCATGCGCCTCCCGTCAATGCCGGAGAGCGAACGGGTGTTGTGCTCCGACCAGATAACCAGGCTGGCATCGAAGCTCTCGGCGATCAACTTGCGGATGGGGGAAACGTAGTCCAGTTGCGCATCCGAGGCGTGCTTGAAGAAGATCTCGTCCGCGCCTGGGGTGCTGTTCATGATGGTGACGAACGCCCCGGCCTTGACGGCTTCTTCGTAGACGGCCAGGGTCAGTTCTTCGGCCAGCGGGTGGGTGCGAAGCAGGCACTGCTGGCCGGGTTTGAGCGCCAGCGAGTAATGCACCATGACTTTAGCAAGCTTGGTGATGCGAGGGTCGGGCATGAGAAAGAATCTCTGTTCATTTCGGCGTTTCTTGCGTCTATCCCGCTTGCCGTTTTAAAGCCGGTCGAACAACATCCCAAACCGCATTGGGATGTTTCGCCGCGACTTGTAATAACACCCGCGCCGGCCCTTCTGGAGAACGGCGTCCTTGCTCCCAATTTTGCAGTGTACTAACACTGATTCCCAGCAAGGAGGCAAACTGGCTTTGAGAAAGCGCATACCCTTCCCGGATTTGCTTGATATCAATCTTATCCATTGGAAATGCGCGTGAGGGCGAACGCTCACCGCGCAGGATGGCGCCTCCTTCTCGGACACTGGTAACGAGCTCGTTGAAAAGTTCGTCTTTCATGGGTATTCTTCCTCCACAATCCGGTTCAACACCTTCAGTTGATCAGGGGTCAGGTCATCTTGTTCGTTTTTAGCGTAAATCAAGAGCATCAGGATTCGTTCTTGGGAGACAGCCCAAAAATAGATCACGCGCACGCCGCCACGTTTCCCGTGTCCTTTGGCCGACCAACGGATTTTACGCAGGCCTCCACTTCCGGGAATAAGGTCACCCGCGTCCGGGCGAAGCACCAGAGTTCGTTGCAGAAGGCGATATTCTTCATCACTCAGCAAGGCCTGAATCCGGCGTGTGAAAATGCTTGTTTCAATGATGATCATGCGCCCAAACCTTTGCTAGAGTATACGCCATTGACGTATACAAGTCAAGGCTATAGCGTTCCTTTGTACATTCCCCCATCCACGGTCAGCATGACGCCGGTGATGTAACTCGCCGCGGGCGAGACGAGGAACATGGCCGCATTGGCGAACTCCTCCGGCCTGCCCATGCGCCCCAGGGGACTGTCTTTGGACTGTTTGGCGATCTCTTCCTCGACCGTCGTGCCGTTCTGCTTGGCGCGGAAGGACATCAATTCGTAGACGCGCTCGGTTTCCGTCCAGGCCGGCAGGATGGAGTTGAAGCGGATGCCGTCCCGGCCGAGTTCCAGCGCCAGGGTCTTGGTCAGGCCGACGGTGGCGGCGCGGATGCTGTTGGAGAGCACCAGGTTGGGGAGGGGCTGCTTGACCGAGTACGAGGTCATGGTCAGCACGCTGGCGGCGGACGATTTGCGCAAATCCGGCAGCGCGGCGCGGATGAGACGGACGTGGCTCATCAGCGAAAGGTCAATCGCCTTCTGCCAGGCAGCCTCGTCGAAGGACTCGAACGCCCCGGCCGGCGGCCCGCCCGCGTTGGTGATGAGGATGTCGAGCCCGCCAAAGGCCTGCATGGTTTGTTGAATCAGTTTTTCAGGCACATCCGGTAAACTGACATCGCCTGCCAGCCCTACAACTTGTGTACCTGTTTCCCTGTGTACTTTCTCCGCCGCGGCTTTCACCTTCGCCTCGTCGCGGCTGTTGATCGCCACGCGGCAGCCCTCACGCGCCAGGCCGAGAGCAACAGCGTACCCCAGTCCGCGCGATGCGCCGGTGACCAGGGCGCGTTTGTCTTTCAGATTTAAGTCCATTTTGCCTCTTCTCACAATGAAAAGCCTCGTCTGTGGACAAGGCTTGGAGTCACTTTTCTTTCGCTTGACTTTCCTTCCTTATCCGCTCGCCAATTTCTCGGACGGATTGCCGGGGCAGGTGTTTCTTGCGGTCGCGTGTATAGTCGCCGTGCCCGGTTTCATACTGCTGAATAAAGCGAATTGCGCCTGCAGGTCCAAGTTCACGAAGCAGGACCTCGAAGCCAATAACACGAATTTGATAGAGAGTCAGGCTTTCGGTTGTCATTTCAAACCTCTTCCAGCCATTGTACCGGATTGATTACAGCAAAGAGAAATCGTTTCTTCTCTCGGTTTGCCAGTTTCTGTAAATGGTCGTCGGTTGTGAGGAATACCTCTACTTTTGCTTGCTCGGCTGAGGCAAGATGGAGCGCATCATAACTGTCAAAGCCGGATGTTTCCAATTCCTCTGCTCGATCCAAAATTTGACCGGTCGTCTCGATGACCCGATGGCATTGTCTTGCCAAAAGGACTGTTCGTTCCTTGCGCTCGACATCACTAATTTGTTCGAGTTCATAAAACAAAATCTCGCTGCCGACCCACTCCCATTCGCGTTGGTGGGTCTTTTCCAGGATCAGCGTTACCGCTTCGGATTCTAACCGTATACGGGGCTGATTCTGGTCATCGAAGGGGCGATTGAGACAACAGGTGTCGAGGTAAATCTTCATCGCGGGATTGAGTATAGCATAATCTTCTAGGCTTGCAGCAACGAATTATGATGCTGCAGCGGTTACATCTCCACCAGCACCTTCAACATTCCCGTTTTTTGGGCCTCTTCGAAGGCCTGCAAAACCTTCGCCAGCGGATAGCGCGCCGCGATCAGCACGCTGGGGTCTACGGCGCGAGCTGCCAGCAGACGTAAAGCCGGGGCGAAGGGGCCGCAGCGCGAACCGAGGATGGTGATCTCGTCCACCACTATAGACGATCCGTTGACGCTCATCTCCCCTTTGTACGTGGACTTGAGCACCAGCGTACCGCGCGGACGCAGCGCCCGCCGCCCCAGGTCAAAACCGGACCCGCAGCCGGTCGCCTCGACCACCACGTCCCAGCGCCGCGGCCGGATTTCATCTTCAGCGATCACGCCGATGCGCCGCGCTGCCAGCAGCGCCTGTTGATGCGGATGGCGCGCCACCACGCGCAGATCGCAGCCGGTCAGGGCCAGGGTTTGGGCGATCAGTTGTCCCAGCCGCCCGGCGCCGATCAGCAGAACGCGATCCGTCGGTTGGATGTGAACCTGCTCCTGGATTTCCAGCGCAGCGGCCAGTGGCTCGGTGAAGACGGCCGCCTCATCCGGAACAGAATCGGGGACAATGTGCAGGTTCGCCAGCGGCAGGGATGTATACCCGGCGTGTGCGCCGTGGCGGCCCATGATACCCAACACTGTGCGCTTCTCGCAGTGCGTCGGGCGTCCGTTTTTGCATTGTTCGCACTCCCCGCAGGCAACGTTGATCTCGCCGACGACGCGTTTGCCAATCCAGGATGAATCTGGTGACTCGACCACCTCGCCAACGAACTCATGGCCGGGGATGCCGGTGAAAGGGTAATAGCCGCGCACCAGTTCCAGGTCAGTGCCGCAGATGCCCGATAAGCGGACGCGGATGAGCGCCTCGCCAAGCGGCGGCGCCGGGATGGGGACTTCACGCAAAGATAGTTGTCCATTTTCGAGCCAGAGAGCTTGCATAAACAGTTACCTCGCGCCCTTCCTCCCGAATTGCCGCTCCAGCATATCCACCGAGAGGTGGATCATCGTCGGCCGGCCGTGCGGACAGGTGCGCGGCGAGGCGCAGGTTTCCAGGTCCGAGAGCAGGGCGCGCTGCTCTTCGGGTGAGAGCACCTGTCCGGCCTTGACCGCCAGCCGCTTGCAGACGCGTCCGGCCATGCGGGCTTCCACTTCGGCCTGCAAGGGAGTCTCGTCCTCTTCGAAATCTTCCACTACGGCGCGCAGCGCGGCGGACGGGTCACTGGCGGCAAACAGAACCGGCACGGCGCGCACCTGGAAGGTGTTGGGGCCGAAAGGCTCGACCTCGAAGCCGAAGTGCTGGAGGATGGGCAGATTGGGGATCAGCAGATCACCAGATTGGGAGGGCAAATGGATGACCGCCGGAGTCAGCAAAGCCTGGGATGGAACTTTCTTTTGGCTATGTTGCGCCATCAGCTTCTCGAACAGCACCCGTTCGTGTGCGGCGTGCTGGTCAATCAGGTACAGGCCATCCGGGCCTTCGGCAACCAGGTAGGTGGCGCCGATCTGGCCGATGAGGCGAAGCAGGGGAACAGGGGAGCTGGGGAGCAGGGGAGCAGGGGGGCCTGGGGGCAGGGGAGCAGGGGTGACTTGGGACGACTCATCGCCGAGGAGAGACTGATCACTGTTCACTGATAACTGTTCACTGGCGAATGACCATGCCGGGTCAACCTGCCTGGCTGGAGTACCCCACAAAGTGGGCGCGACCTGCGGTACGGGCGCATAGGCCAGCAGGGCGCGGCGCACGGCGCGCTGCACGAAGCTGAAGACGCGATCCTGCTCCCGGAAGCGCACCTCGGCCTTGGCCGGGTGGACGTTGACATCCACTTCGGCCGGCTCGACCTCCAGGAACAATACCGCCAGCGGGTAGCGTCCGACCATCAGCAGGGTGTGATAGGCCTGCAGCAGTGCGGCGGACAGGGGGATGTTTTGTACCCAGCGTCCATTGATGAAGAATGTGATCTCGCGGCGATTGGAACGCGTCAGGGAGGTTGGGCTGATGAAACCGGTCAATTTCATACCTGTCTCTTCGGCCAGCACTGCGAGCATCTGCTTGCCAACCTCCACCCCATAGAGCGCAGCCAGGATGGCGCGCGCATCGCCGTCGCCGCCGGTCTGCAGGCTGGATGTCTTCCCCTCCGTGAGCTTGATGCGCACATGCGGATAAGCCAGGGCGTAACGCGCCAGCAGGGCGTCAATGGCGCGCCGCTCGGTCGTATCCTGCTTGAGGAACTTGAGCCGCGCCGGGACGTTGTAAAACAGTTCTTCCACCTGCACCAATGTCCCCACCGGCGCGCCGACGATCTCTACACGCCCGGTCGCTCCACCCTCCATGTGCAACCGCGCGCCAGCGGCAGAGTCCGCCGTGCGCGAAGTGATGCTCAGACGCGCGACCGAGCCGATGGAGGCCAGCGCCTCGCCGCGGAAGCCCAGCGTGGAGATGGCGAACAGTTCCTCGGCGCGCGCCAGCTTCGAGGTCGCGTGGCGGGTGACGGCCAGCGGCAGCTCGTCAGCCGGGATGCCGCAGCCGTCATCGGCGACCTGGATCAGGGTCCGGCCCGCCCCGCTGATCGTCACGGAGACGGATTTCGCGCCAGCGTCCAGGGCGTTTTCGAGCAGCTCCTTGACCACCGAGGCGGGACGTTCCACCACCTCGCCAGCGGCGATCTGGGAGGCAACCTCAGGCGGCAGAAGTCGAATAGGCATGGCCTCATTATAAATCGAGATTCGAGATTAGGAAACCCGCTCACAAATCCCGATCTCTATTCTCTACTCTCTATTCTCTATTCTCTATTCTCGACTCTCTATTTCCGATATAATAGCCCCATGCCTTTTTCCACCATCTTCTTCGATTTGGATGAGACGCTCTACCCGGCCTCCTGCGGATTGTGGCCGGCCATCAAAGAGCGCATCAACCTGTACATGGGGGAACGGCTGGGCCTCACGCCGGAGCAGATCGAAATCCTGCGGGACAGGTACTTCCGTGAGTACGGGACGACCCTGCGCGGCTTGCAGGCCAATCATTATGTCAGCGAGGAAGACTACCTGGCCTTCGTCCACGATCTTCCCTTAGCCGACTACCTGCAACCGGACCCGGAGCTGCGCGCCATGCTGGAGGCTTTGGCGGCCCAAAAGCTCATCTTCACCAACGCCGACGCGGCCCACGCTTATCGCGTCATCCACGCCCTGGGCCTGGACGGCTGCTTCAACGCCATCCTGGATGTGCACGTCGTCGAGCCTTACTGCAAGCCCATGCGCCAGGCTTTCGAGATCGCCCTGGAATTCGCCGCGGAAAGCGACCCCGGCCAGTGCGTCGTCATTGATGATCTGCCCCACACGACGCGTGCGGCGCGCGAAATGGGCTTTTTCAGCATACTCTTGGGAGAGAACGGTTCTGGCGAGGATGCAGATGCCCGGCTGGCCCGTTTGGTGGATCTGCCAAAGATCCTGGATGGGCGATAAAAACTCTTACGTTCTTTTTACGCAAGGCGGCTACAATTTCATCTTGCTTTAATCACGGCGTGATAGCCTCTCTCCCAGAGCTACCATAAGTGCCTATCCGAAAACCTTCCGGAACGCGGACTTTAGTCCGCAATGCAGGGCAGACTGAAGTCTGCATTCCGTTATTCGCTAAGGAGAATATCAGATATGGGAAACAAAGTCCTACGTGTAATCTTGGTTCTGTTCGTCGCCGGCGTGCTGGTCGTCGGCTCGTTCGGCGGAGGGTTTGTCACCGCGCGCTTGCTGCCTGCCAATATGGTCATCCCGGCGCTGGCGCCACAGGTCACTACCGCGCCGAGCGGGGACGAAAGCTTGCAAACGACCTTCCAGCCGTTCTGGGAAGCCTGGAGCATCGTCCACCAG
>MNXK01000164.1 GCA_001872165.1 Anaerolineae bacterium CG2_30_58_95 | reverse complement strand
TTCGCTGGCTCGAGCCACCGGCCCGGCCAGTCCATGCAGGATGACCAATAGATTGACAAAAAGCAAGAGGATGCCGACGATGCGCTCGACGGAGAGTTGCGGCAGGCGTTCGACGTTGCGCGCCACCAGCCATGCGCCGAGCAGGATCAATCCAAGGGGCAGGATGTAAGTCCCCCAGCCGAAGATGAGCGAAAGTCCCCTGATCCAGGAACCGGTCAACCCGCTGCGATTGGCCGAGAACAAGCTCAACACCGTCAGCAGGCCGACCAGCGCCATGACGATGCCAATCAGGTCAATTTTGCGTTCGGGCGAGAGGCCGCCGAACAGCGTTGGCGGCGGAGGCGCCTGTCGACGCGGCGTAGCGCGCGCCGGTTGTGAGCCGCGCGAAGAGACACTCCGACCGCGAGCGGATCCCTTGCTTTTGCTGCGTGAAGAACTGCGCCGGGCGCGCGTGATGGGCATGGTGCTTTGATTATAGTACAATTGCCGCAATGTTCGAAATTGTCTTCCTCGGCACATCGGCATCCGCCCCCTCGGCGCGGCGCGGGCTTTCCGCGCAGGTCGTCAAGCACGACGAATTCCGCTTTTTGATTGACTGCGGTGAAGGTACCCAGCGCCAGATCCTGCAATCAGGGTTGGGTTTCAGGCACCTCAACCACATCCTCATCACCCACGGCCACCTCGACCACATCCTGGGGCTGGGCGGCCTGCTGTCTACTTTCATGCGCTGGGAGACGATTGATGAGTTGAACATCTACAGCGGACGCTGGGCGCTCGACCGCATCCATGATTTGCTCTACGGCGTCGTCTTGCGCGGCGCGCAGCCGCCCTTGAAGCTCCGAATGCATGAGGTTTCACCCGGTGTCTTTTTCGAGGCGGATGATTTCACGATCACGGCTTTTCCTGTCCACCACCGGGGATCCGATTGCCTGGGTTTCAAATTCGAGGAGAAATCCCATCGGCCATTTTTGCCGGACAAAGCGGAGGAGCTGGGCGTCCCGCCCGGCCCGCAGCGGCGTGACCTGGTGAACGGCAAGACCATCACCCTGGCGGACGGTCGCCGCGTCAGGCCGGACGATGTGCTTGGCGCGCTCAAGCCCGGGGTCCGCTTTGTGCACGTGGGCGATGCGGGCCGCACCGAGGAGCTGGTCGAGGCCTGTCGCCAGGCCGATGCGCTGGTCATCGAGTCCACCTATCTGGAATCCGAAGCCGAGATGGCAAAGCAGTTCTCGCATCTAACGGCGAAAGGGGCCGCGGAACTGGCGGTCAGGGCTGGGGTCCGGCAATTGATCCTGACCCACATCTCGCGTCGCTATCGCGAGAAGGATGTGTTGGTCGAGGCCCAGGCCGTTTTTCCGAACGTCAGCGTGGCACGCGATTTCGACGTGTATCAAATCAAACAAATGTAGGGCGGGATTCCAATCCCGCCACGTAGGTTACCGGCGGGTAAGATACCCGCCCTACGTGTGAGGCAGGTTATGGATAAAGATTTTACGATTGGCATCCTTACTTCAGGCGGCGATTCACCGGGGATGAATCCGTGCATCCGGGCGGTGGTGCGCACGGCGAGCGCCAGTAATGCTCAGGTGATGGGGGTGATGGATGGCTACGAGGGCCTGATCAACGGCGAGTTCCGCCCGCTCGGCGTGCGGGACGTGGGCGGCATCCTCCAGCGCGGCGGGACGATCCTGCAGACGCGCCGCAGCGCCCGCTTCCTGGAGTCGCACTACCAGCGCGAAGCCATCCGCAAGATGAACAGCGTGGGCATGGATGGGCTGATTGTCGTCGGGGGGGAGGGTTCGCTCAAGGGCGCCCACGCCCTGGCGGGGCAAGGCGTGAAGGTTGTTGGCATCCCGGCCAGCATTGACAATGATGTCTGGGGGACCGACATGTCCATCGGCGTAGATACGGCCATGAACACCATCGTCGAGGCAGTGGACAAGCTGCGTGATACGGCCTCCTCGCATGGGCGGGCTTTCCTGATCGAGACGATGGGACGCGGCTGCGGTTACCTGGCCGTTATGGCCGGCATCGTCTGCGGCGCGGAGATGGTGCTCATTCCCGAAGTGCCGGTGACGGTCGAAGAGGTGGCAAAAGCCGTCGCGGATGCCTACCGGCGGGGCAAGACGCATGCCATCATCGTCGTCGCCGAGGGAGCCAGCGTAAAAACGACCGGGCTGGCTGCCGCGCTGGACGCCGAGGATGTCGGCTTTACGACGCGCGTCACCATCCTGGGCCACATCCAGCGCGGCGGCTCGCCGACCGCGTTCGACCGTATGCTGGCTTCGCGCCTGGGCGTCAAGGCGGTGCAGGCCTTGCTGTCCGGTGAATCGGATGTTATGGTTGGCTTGCAGGGGCGGAATGTCGAGTTGATCCCCCTGGCTGAAGTTACAGCGAAGTCGCGCACGGTCAGCGCGGAATACATCGAGATGGCGAGGATGCTGGCGAGGTAGCGGATGGCAAATGGCGGTTGAGGTAGTCGCTGCTAAAAGGTGGACATCTACAGACAGGTGAGAAAGATAGTATTGACATCATACAGCCGCATGGTTATACTGGTGCGGAAAGGATAGTATAACCAAATGCAAAACATCAAAACTGCAATTTCCATTCAGATGTCACTTTTTGAGCAGGCAGAAGCCCTTGCCCACACGATGAAGGTGTCGCGCAGCCGCTTGTTTGCGCTGGCGCTGGAAGATTATATCCAACACCACCGGAATCGAGGACTGCTGGCGCAAATCAACGCTGCTTACGTGGATGAACCTGATCCCACCGAACGGATGCTGCGCGAAAAATCTCTGAAGGTGTACCGTGAACTTGCGGAGGGAGAATGGTAATCAACCAAGGGGATATTTACTGGATTGAACTGGAAGAGCCTTCCGGTTCAGAGCCAGGTTACCGCCATCCGCATGTGGTAATGCAAAACAACCTGTTTAACCAGAGCCGAATCCAAACGGTGGTCGTTTGCCAATTGACATCGAATCTCAAGCGCGCCGAGGCTCCTGGCAATATTCTGCTCAGTAAAGAGGAAACAGGACTGTCCAAAGATAGTATTGTCAATGTTTCGCAAATCCTTACCGTGGATAAATCCCGGTTGGGCGAATATGTTCGTACACTCTCGCCTAAACGTGTGCGTGAGATTTTGGTTGGAATCCAATTGGTGCTTGCGCCGCGCGAAGTGGAATGAGGGGATGGATTTGCTATGCAAGTATATCGAGAAAAGGCCCGCTCAACCGAGCCAGGCCTTTTTCGTTGCATATTGCACTTCGTACACCGCACATCAGATCCAGGTTGGCTCCTGATACTTCCCAAACACCTCCCGCATCACGTCAATGATTTCACCCAAAGTGGCATAAGCCCGCACGGCATCCAGAATGTACGGCATCGTGTTATCGGTACCCTGGCAGGCGAGGCGTAATTTATCCAGCGTCTGGCCGAGGCGGGCGTTGTCGCGGCTCTTGCGGATCTCCGCCAGACGGTTGGCCTGCCGCTCGTAACCCTGCGGGTCCATTTCGAGCAGGGGGATGGTCAGCGGCTTATCCTCGGCGTAGGCGTTCACACCCACGATCCTGCGAATCCCCCCGTCGATCTCACGCTGGTAACGGTAAGCGGAATCCGCAATCTCGGTCTGGAAGAAGCCTTTTTGGATGGCCGGCAGGACGCCGCCCAGGTCCGCGATGCGGCGGAAGTAGTCGTAAGCCTGAGCCTCGATGTGGTTCGTCTGCGCCTCGACGAAGAACGAGCCGCCCAACGGGTCAATCGTGTTGGCCACGCCGGATTCCTCGGCGATGATCTGCTGCGTGCGCAGGGCAATGGTGGCGGCCTGCTGGGAGGGCAGGGCCAGGGCCTCGTCGCGGGAATTGGTATGCAGGCTCTGGGTCCCGCCGAGCACCGCTGCCAGGGCTTGTATCGCCACACGGACCACGTTGATCTCCGGCTGTTGGGCGGTGAGCGAGCAGCCGGCTGTTTGCGTGTGAAAGCGCATCAGCCAGGAGCGTGGACTCTTTGCGCCGAAGGTATCTTTCATTTCCCTGGCCCAAATCCGCCGGGCGGCGCGGTACTTGGCGATTTCCTCGAAGAAGTCGTTGTGGGCGTTGAAGAAATAGGATAAGCGTGGGGCAAAGTCATCAATGTCCAGGCCGCGCTGGAGCGCCCAGCGGACGTACTCCATGCCGTCCGAGAGGGTGAAGGCCAGTTCCTGGGCCGCGGTCGCGCCGGCCTCGCGGATGTGGTAGCCTGAGATGGAGATGGTGTTCCACTGCGGGACGGTCGTCGTGCCGAACTCGATGGTGTCCACCACCAGACGCATCGAAGGTTCCGGCGGGAAGATGTACTCTTTCTGGGCGATGTACTCTTTCAGGATGTCGTTCTGGATGGTGCCGCGTAGCTGGTCGGGACGCACGCCCTGTTTCTCGGCAGCGGCGATGTACATGGCCCAGACGATGGCCGCCGGTGAGTTGATGGTCATGCTGGTGGAGACTTTGTCCAGCGGAATATCTGCCAATAAAATTTCCATGTCCTTGAGTGACGAGACCGCCACGCCGCACTTGCCGAATTCGCCCAGCGCTTCGGGCGCGTCGCTGTCGTAGCCCATCAGCGTGGGCAGGTCGAAGGCGACGGAGAGGCCGGTCTGCCCTTGCTCGAGCAGGTATTTGAAACGGGCGTTGGTCTCCTCGGCGGTGCCGAACCCGGCGAACATGCGCATCGTCCACAGCTTGCCGCGATGCAGCGTCGGGTGGACGCCGCGCGTGAAGGGATACTCGCCGGGCAGGCCGAGGTCGCGCTCGTAATCCAGATCGGGGATGTCGAGGGGGGTGTAGAGGCGTTCCACCGGTTCGGAGGAGGTGGTGATGAATTGATCCTGCCGTTCCGGCATATTCGCCAGCGTCTTGTGCAGGCTGGTCTTCTCCCACGTTTCCAGTGACTGGCGCAGTTGGTCGAGTTTTTGGCGGTCGTACATGGCTCACTCCTTCAGGCTGTGTCTGGCGAGATTATAGCACGACCTTTGACCTATCCCCCTGCCCCCCTTCCCTACAAGGGAAGGGGGAATGGGGGTTAGGTCAATTTCTGGTATACTCCCCTCATGCCCCGCTTAGAACTCGACCTCAACCCCGTCAGTCACATCAGCGCGGATGCCATCGGCGCCCCCGGCCAACGCGTCTTCTACATCCAGGGCTGGCAGGAGAGCGATCCCCAGCCGGTGACGATCATTATCGAGAAGATTCAGCTCCAGTCGCTGGCTGTAGGCGTCGAGCAATTCCTGGCTGAAATTGCCAGACGGAACCCCAACTTGCCGCAGGCTTCTGCTGATTACGTCGAAGCGCAGATGCACATCAGTCCGCCGGTTGACCCGCTCTTCCGCGTCGGGGAGATTGGCATGGGCTATGACCGCGACCAGGATCTGGTCGTTCTGCTTGTACGTGAGGCCGTGCTCGAAGGGGCCGTCCCCGAGGATGCCGCGGTCGTCCGTTTCTGGTGCACCCGTTCACAGGTGCGCGCCATGGCCCGCTGGAGCGTGGAAGTCGCCAGCCGCGGGCGGCCCCTCTGTCCGCAATGTGGGGGGCCGATGGAGTCGGAAGGACATTTCTGCCCGAAGAAGAATGGGCATAAAAAACAGTAATCAGTGAACAGTGATCAGTTTTCAGTGAACAGCAATTCGAGGCAGGCCCTGGAGAATGGAGAAATCAAGCTTCAGGGCCAGTTTTTGCTCGGCTCGAATTACACCTTCCTCATCAAAGTCCGCCACGAAGGGCAGGAGATTCCCGCTGTCTACAAGCCGCAACGCGGTGAGAACCCGCTGTGGGATTTTCCCGAGACCTCGCTGGCCGGTCGCGAGGTAGCCGCGTATCTCGTCAGCCAAGCGCTCGGATTCAACTTTGTCCCGCTGACCGTGCTGCGCGCGGACGGCCCCTTCGGCCCCGGCTCGCTCCAGCAATTCATCGAGTACGATCCCAACTACCACTATTTCACTTTTTTGGAGAGCGACCGTCAACGCCTGCGCCCGGTTGTCCTCTTCGACCTGCTGGTCAACAACGCCGACCGCAAGGGCAGCCATCTGCTCATCGAAAAAGGGACAAACAAGCTCTGGCTGATTGACCACGGCCTGTGCTTCCACGCCGAGGACAAGCTGCGCACCGTGATCTGGGATTTTGCCGGAGAACCTGTTCCCGAAGAACTGCTCGCTGCGTTACGCGCCTTTCGCTCCACCCTTCGCTACGCTCAGGGCAGGCTCCTCCCCCCTCCTCGCTTCGCGCCTCGCGCTCCACTCCCCACGACCCTCGCACCTTATCTTAAACCCGACGAACTCGCTGCTCTCGCCGCGCGTGCCGACCGTTTGCTTGCCAATCCCGTCTTTCCCTATCCGCCGGAAGATAGACGGGCGTACCCATATCCGCCGCTGTGAGAGACAAGCGCATAAAACTCGCGCCCAATGCCTGGCCGGAGTTGCTTTCACTCAATTCGATG
>MNXK01000016.1 GCA_001872165.1 Anaerolineae bacterium CG2_30_58_95 | reverse complement strand
CCTGTGTACGTTGCCATAATCTCTTCCGCTCGATCAATTCTGACCGTCTTCTCCGCCACCATCTGCGCGGCAACTTTTTCGATCAGATCACCAGTCGCGCCTGCGGCAATCGCCACCTGCCGGGCATGGAGCGACATATGTCCGCGCTGGATGCCTTCGGTGGCCAGGGCGCGCAGGGCAGCCAGGTTTTGCGCCAGCCCAACCGAGACGATGATCCCGGCCAATTCGGCGGCGGTTTTCACGCCCATCAATTTTAGCATGGCTTTGGCGGTGGGATGCACCTTGGTCGCCCCGCCCACGATTCCAACCGCCATCGGCATTTCGAGAAAGCCGGTGAGATTGCCATCCGCGTCCTTGCCCCACGTGGAAAGGCTGGTGTATTTGCCGGAGCGCGCCGCGTAGGCGTGCGCTCCGGCTTCGACCGCCCGCCAGTCGTTGCCGCTGGCGATGACCACCGCATCCACGCCGTTCATGATGCCTTTGTTGTGCGTCGCGGCGCGGTAGGGGTCCACGGCAGCAAAAGCCCAGGCCTCGATAATGCCGTCACGGACCTGTTCGCCGGTGTAGGACGAGATAGTATCTCGTCCTACGGCTTCAAATGCCAATTCGTTGGCGGGAATGAGGCACCTTGCCCGCGCCAGTCGCCTATCCGCCAGATTGGAGAGTATCCGCAAATGGACGCGCCCGCCGGTAATTTCTTCCACGCGCGGAGCGAGTTTCTCGCAGGCTGTATTGACCGCGTTGGCGCCCATCGCATCGCGCACATCGTAAATAAGGTGCACGACCAGAAACGCGCCGATGGGGGAATCCTCGATGATACGCACCTCCAGGTCGCGCGCGCCCCCACCCAGTTTCTTCAGCACGGGATCAATCTCGTCCGCTTCGGCAAGCAAATCTGCTTTCTGCTCCAATAAAGCCTGGCGGGCCAGCGGTAAATCAGGAACATCCAGCACCTGCATTTGACCGATCATTTCGGGCGCGCTGGCCTCAGCCTGGAATCCACCAGCGGCGCGTGCCAGTTTCGCCATGAAGGAGGCGCCAGCCACCACGGAAGGTTCCTCGATCGCCATTGGGACGAGCACCTCGCGCCCGTTGACGATGAAGTTCAACCCGATTCCGAGCGGCAGGCCGAAGATGCCAACCGCGTTCTCGACCATGTGGTCGGCCTGCTTGGGGGCCAGTCCGCCTGTCAGCGAGAAAGCGGCCAAATCAACGGCGGACAGGCCCGAGGTCTCGGCCAGTTTCGCCAGCCGTTCGTCATAGGGAAGATCGTAAAAACCAGCAATTCGTGAATTCATAATTTGTTCGTGTCCATTCGAGCAATTTGATGCAATTCTAAGCTCCGCGTCTGGCAAAACCTATCAAACTTGGCGAAAGTGGATATTTCGGGTAAAATAGTCGGTATTGAGTTGGTGCCTAAATGCTCCTGACGCGTGAACAGTTACAAGATCGGTTGATCGCGCTGCATCGTGCGAGCCTTGAACTGGTCAAGGACGTCTCGGTCGAAACGCTATTGGAACGCATTGCTTCCCTGGCCTGTGAACTGGCTGGGGCACGTTATGCTGCTTTGGGCGTGCTGGATGAGCAGGGGAAACTAAAGCAATTCATCACGGTGGGGATGACGGCCGAGGAAATCAAGCGTATTCCACATCCGCCCAGGGGGAGGGGGCTGATCGGCGCCCTGATGAAAGGTGGCGGGACGATCCGTATCCCAGAGATTGGGGATGACCCGCGCAGCGTGGGTTTTCCGATCGGCCACGCACACATGCGTTCTTTACTGGGTGTGTCCATCCAGGTGGGGGAGAAGCAATTAGGGCAAATTTACCTGACAGAAAAAATTGATTTCCCCGAATTCACAGAAGAAGACGAGAAGGTCATCGAAATGTTGGCGGCTTACGCCGGCGTCGCCATCCAGAATGCGCGCTTGTATGAAAGCCTGCGCAAGCATGACAAGACCCTTGGCCGCCGCAACGACGATTTGGCCTTGCTCAACCATCTCAACTCGGCGTTGGCTTCTACACTGGAATTGGAAGACATACTGAACAAGACGCTGGCCCAATTGATGGCCCATTTCAAAGTGGAAGCGGGTGAAATCTTCTTGCGGGAGGAAGATGGTCAGACCCTGCGCCTGGTGCTGCATCGCGGCCAGGCCGCCGATGCCTTCTGGACCCGCCACCGGTTCAAGGTTGGTGAAGGTTCCATCGGCCTGGTGGCTGAGACCATGCAGCCGGTCATCAGCCACGACCTGCGGAAAAACAAACACTTCCTGCGTGAGGCGGTGATTCAGGCCGGCTTCAAGCAAATAGCCTGCATCCCGTTGACGGCGCGCGGCGAATTGGTCGGCGTGCTCAGCCTGGCGTCCCGCAGCCGGAAGCCTTTCGACGAGGATGAGACCCAACTGCTGGTCTCGGTCGGCGCGGGCGCCGGAACGGCTATCGAGAACGCCCGTCTGCACTCCAATGCCCGCCGCGTGGCGGTGCTGGAAGAGCGCGAGCGCATCGGCATGGACTTACACGACGGCGTCATCCAGTCCATCTATGGGGTCGGGATGGCGTTGGAGAATGCGCGCTTGCTGATGCGCGAGGATATTCAACAGGCTGACGATCGCATCCAAAAGGCCATAGATGATTTGAATAGCACCATTCGGGATATAAGAACCTACATTCTCGACCTGCGCCCGCGCGATCTGGGCGACGATGGCTTGATGGAAGGCTTGAAGAGATTGACGGCCGAGTTCCAGCAAAACACCAAGGCGGAGGTCGTCATCACCGGCCCGAAGAGCGATCACCTGGGCGACCTGCCCCAGAGTCATGCGCTGGCCTTGTTCCATATCTGTCAGGAGGCGCTGGCCAATGTCGCCAAACATGCCCAAGCCGTCAAGGTGACGATGGGCCTATGGTTATCCTCTGACCGGATCCTGCTTGAGATCCACGACGATGGGCGCGGCTTCGTCATGGCGGATATCAACAAGATGATGGGTCACGGCCTGGCCAACATGCTGACGCGCGTCCATAACGTGGGCGGCGACCTGGATGTCTCGTCCGCTCCGGGCGAGGGGACGACCATTCTCGCCTGGGTACCGCGCTCACAAGGGGGGAGAAGCGGGTAAGAGCACCCTGGCGACTGGACGAAACCCAAGATTTTGAGTTTCACGTTCCCTTGAACAACGTATTGTGCCGCATGGTATTTTTTAAGGTTGAAAGAGCGTTCCTACTTATGTAGGAAGTAATTTCCTTCCCTCGCCAGATGTGGCGTTATAGAATTCGATAGCGGCGGCTGTGGCGGCGAACAGGTGTTCGTATTATCGGTGAGGGCTTCGTTTATCTCACAGGCATTTTAAGGTTTCAATGACCTTAAAAACTTGGAAGTTTTTAAACTAGCGTAGGTTGTGCGTATGGTATTTCGTGCTCTTTTCTGCTAGAATATATTTTGCAAGCAGGGTTAGTAGATGATACCCTCCCCGAGAATAAGTTAGTAGCCATCCGAATAGTTAAGACAACCCTCCCACTGTTTAGCAGTGGGCTTGCTTCCCTGTACCTCATCGCCAATAACTTACCGGAGGAAGAGAATGGATGTAGAGCGAGCCTGGCAGTCTGCTCTCGGCCAGCTTCAGATGGAGATGCCAAAAGCATCATTCGACACCTGGGTGCGCGATACCAGGATTGTCGATTTCGAGGAGGGGGTTTTTACGATTGGCGTGCGCAATGCCTACGCACGCGACTGGTTGGAAAGCCGTCTCTCCAGCACGGTGACCCGTTTGCTGATGGGGATCATGAACCGGGATGTTGACGTGCAATTTGTCGTCTCACAAGGTGTGGGCGAAACGTTTGCGGACCCTTCGGCTTCGCTCAGGGCAGGCCCTTCGGTTGCTGTCGCGGACCAGGCCGCGCCGACGGCTGAGGCGATCGAGGCGGCCCCCCGTCCGCACAACGCGACGTTGAATCCTCGCTACACCTTCGATAATTTCGTCGTCGGTGCAAACAACCGCCTGGCGCACGCCGCGGCCCAGGCTGTGGCCGAAAATCCTGCCAGCGCCTACAATCCGCTCTTCCTGTACGGGGGGGTGGGTTTGGGAAAGACCCATCTTCTGCACGCCATCGGAAATTATTGCCAGGAAATTGGACTTAACGTTCTCTACGTTTCCAGTGAAGAGTTTACCAACGATCTGATCAATTCGATTCGCAATCACACCACGCAAGCCTTTCGCGATAAGTATCGCTCGATTGACGTGCTGCTGATTGATGACATCCAGTTCATTGCTGGCAAGGAATCCACGCAGGAGGAATTCTTCCACACCTTCAATTGCCTGCACGGGCAGAACAAGCAGCTCATCATCTCCTCCGACCGGCCGCCGAAAGCGATGGTCACGCTGGAGGAACGTCTGCGCTCGCGCTTCGAGTGGGGCCTGGCTGCGGATGTCCAGCCGCCTGACCTGGAAACCCGCCTGGCGATCCTGCGCGCCAAGGCCGAACGCGCCGGCCATCGGGTGCCGGCCGAGATCATGGAGCTGATCGCCCGCCGTGTACAGTCCAACATCCGGGAATTGGAAGGCGCGCTCAACCGCGTCGTCGCCTTTTCCGAATTGAGCGGCATGGCGATGACTCCGCAACTGGCAGAAGTGGCGCTGGCCGACCTGCTGCCTCAACGCGGCGACGTCAAGCCGGATGCCGTGGTAGACGTGGTCGCCCGCACCTTCAACCTGACCGTCGAGCGGCTGCTCAGCCCTGACCGTTCACGTACTGTATCTTTGCCGCGCCAGATCGCTATGTACCTGATGCGGGAAACGAACATCTCCCTGCCTCAGATTGGACAGGCCCTGGGCGGGCGCGACCACACCACCGTCATGTACGCCTGCGATAAAGTGGCCGACATGCTCGAGCGCGATGACCAGTTTCGGCGGCAAGTGGTGCAGATCCGCAATAAGCTGTACGGGCAGGCCGTCCCAGCTTGATAGACGCCAATCAAAAACAGCGCCTCGACCGGTATTGGGTCGAGGCTTTTTCTTACTTCTCATTTCAAGCTCAGAAGCGCGAACAAGCCAAAACTGGCAATGATGAGGCCTGAAATCCTATTGACCCACTGCAAACCGCGTGCCTGGAATCTGGCGCGCAAGAGGCCGACCAGGCCGCTCAAGATCAGCCACCATGAAGCTGACCCCAGAAAGACGCCCGAGACGAGCCAGGCTGCGGTTGCGAAGTTTCCATTTGAACTTGTCAGGCCCAAACCGGCGAAAACCGCCGCAAAGGAAATGATCGTCATTGGGTTGGTGAGGGTCAGGAAAAAGGTCGAGGCGTACATGCCCGCCAAACCATTCGCCTTCGCCGCGGCGGCCTGATCCGCTGGCTTCGATAGAAAGGTTTTCACCCCCAAGTAGCAGAGAAATATACCTCCTATCAGGCGCAGCCAGAATTGTCCTCCGACCAGGAAGTTGGATACAAAAGTCAGGCCGAAGCCGGCGATGCAGCCGTAGATCGCGTCCGCGCTGGCTGCTCCCAGCCCGGAGACGAGTCCGGCCGCGCGCCCATTGTTTAGCGTGCGGCGGATGCACAATACGCCAATCGGCCCGACCGGCGCGGCAATGGACAGGCCGATGATGAATCCTCTGAGCAAGAAGTTTATATCCATGAAGTCTCCCTCGCCGTTCGCTCACGGCTTAATCATTTGTTCAATAAAGGCAAGTATACACACAAATTTATGGTATACTATGCGCCGCTCCCGCCCTGCCAGCACAGTCGAAGGACGGGGCTTATCTTGCCTCGGGACAGGCAATATATGTCCCTAATTCACACGCCTCTTGACTTGCCGGTGCGTGCTGCGGACCGTGACGGACGCAGCCCCGGCCGGGACGAGGGAGGCGGAGGAAGAACGCAAAGGAGTTATCCCAATGGCAGTAGTTTCAATGAAAGCGCTGCTCGAGAGCGGCGTGCATTTCGGTCACCGCACCAACAAGTGGCATCCGGGGATGAAGCCATATATTTTCACCGAGCGCAACGGCATCCACATCATTGATTTGCAGCAAACGGTCAAGGCGCTGAATGCCGCCTACGCGATCATTCGCGATTCTGTCGCAAACCGCGGCATAATTCTCTTCGTAGGCACCAAGCGCCAGGCGCAGGAGACCGTCCACGACGAGGCCACTCGCTGCGGAATGCCCTACGTCACCGAGCGTTGGCTGGGGGGCATGTTGACCAACTGGACCACCATGCACAAACGCATCATGGAACTGGATCGCCTGGAGAAGATGATCGAGACCGGCGATATCGAGCGTCTGACCAAGAAAGAAGGCCTGCTCATCCGGCGCGAGATCGCCCGCCTGGAAACCCGTCTGGCCGGTGTGCGCACGATGGGCCGCCTGCCCGATCTGGTCTTCGTGGTGGATGTCAGCCGCGAGGACGCCGCCGTCCACGAGGCCAACTTGCTCGACATTCCCATCGTTGCCATGGTGGATACCAACTGCAATCCCTCCAACATAGATTACGTCATCCCTTCTAACGACGATGCCATCCGCGCCATCAAGCTGCTGGTCGGCAAGATTGCCGATGCGGTGCTGGAAGGCAAGGCCATGCGCAAGGACGAGGAACTGGAGGCCGAGGCTGAGGCTGCCCGGGCCGCGCAGGCCGGGGCCGCGCCGGTCAGGGAAGTTGATATCGTCGAGGCTGAGGAAGAACTCGGAGACGAGGCATTACTCGGTGAAGCTACGTTGGCTAAGTTGACCCCACGCGAGATTCCTGAAGTTGAAGAAGAAGAGGAAGTGGAAGTAGAGACTGAAACCAAGGAGAAAGAGAAAGACAAAAAGAAACCTAGAGCCAAGGCCAAGGAAGCGGTCGTTGTCGAAGAAGAGATCGTCAACGAAGAAGTAGCCGAAGCCAAGGAAGCGGTCGTTGTCGAAGAAGAGATCGTCAACGAAAAAGTAACCGAAGCCAAAGAAGCGGTCGTTGTCAAAGAAGAGATCGTCAACGAAGAAGCAGCTAAAGCCAAAGAAGAGGAATGAGTGACTGGTATGGAAATTACGACTGACATGATCAAAGAGTTGCGCGCCGCCACCGGTGCAGGCGTATTGGAATGCCGCAAGGCGCTGGAAGGAGCGGACGGCGATCAAAAGAAGGCCCTGGATTTTTTGCGCGAAAAGGGATTGGCCACCGCAGCCAAGCGCGCTGACCGTGCGGCTTCGCAGGGCATGGTGGAACTGTACTCGCATGGCAGCGGGCGCGTGGGCGTGATGGTCGAAGTCAACTGCGAGACGGACTTCGTCGCCCGTTCAGCGCAGTTCCGCACCTTCGCCCACGAGATCGCCTTGCAAATTGCGGCTGCGTCTCCGCAGTACATCAAGGAAACAGACATCCCCGCTGACGTGCTGGAACATGAGACGGAGATCGCCAAGGCGCGCGCCCGCGACGAAGGCAAGCCCGAAAATATTCTCGATCGCATCGTCGAGGGTCAACTGAAAAAATTCAAGGATGAGTTCGTTCTGCTGCGGCAGGCTTACATCCGTGACGAGCAAATCACGGTCGAGAAGCTTTTGCTCCAGAACGTCGCTGCCATCGGTGAGAACGTGGTCATCCGGCGCTTCCAGCGCTGGGAACTGGGCGAAAGCACTGCTGCTGAGTGATCGAAAGGCCAACCGTTTGGTTGGCCTTTTTCGCCCCCCTCGGTCCCCCCATTTCGGAGTTCGGAAATGGGGGGGATGCAAGGGGGGCAAGGAGAGCGAATGGCAAATTTGAAATACCATCGTGTTCTGCTAAAACTTAGTGGCGAGGCGTTGGCCGGGCCGGACGGTTTCGGCATTGACCCGCTGCAGGCCGAGACCATCGCCGGCCGCGTCCAGGAGGTACACCAGATGGGGGTCGAGGTGGCGATCGTGATCGGGGCTGGCAATCTTTGGCGCGGCAAGCAGGGATTGGATCGCGGCATGGATCGCGCCACGGCCGATTACATGGGCATGTTAGCCACCGTGATGAACGCCCTGGCGTTGATGGATGCGCTCGAACGGAGGAACGTTTACACGCGCGTCCAGTCTGCCATCGAGATGCGCTCCGTGGCCGAGCCGTACATCCGGCGGCGCGCCATCCGTCACCTGGAGAAACAGCGTGTGGTCATCCTCAGCGCCGGGACGGGCAATCCTTATTTCTCGACCGACACGGCCGCCGCCCTGCGCGCCATGGAGATTGACGCCGACGTTCTGATCAAAGCCACCAAAGTGGACGGCGTGTACGATTCCGATCCCAAGAAGAACGCCAAGGCCAGGAAATTCGATCAAATGACTTACATCGAGATGCTGAACCTCCGCCTGGAGGTGATGGACAGCACGGCCATTTCTCTTTGCATGGAGAATAACCTGCCCATCCTGGTGCTCAACCTTTGGGATCCACAAGCGCTGGAGCGCGCCCTGCGCGGCGAGCAGGTCGGCACGCTGGTAACTTCATAAAGTGGCGCATTTTGGCAATTTAGGGTATCCTTGGGGCATTGATCTACTGCCCAAATCACCCAGGAGGTCACCGTGATTAAGGATATCCTCAAAGAAGCCGAGACCCGGATGCGCGCCGCGGCCCAGAAACTGGAAGAAGACCTGGCCGGCATCCGCACTGGCCGCGCCAGCCCGGCATTGGTGGAAAAATTGCCTGTTGACTACTACGGCACACCCACGCCCTTGATCCAACTGGCTGCCATCAGTGTACCAGAGCCGCGCAGCCTGCTCATCCGCCCCTTCGACCCGGCCAGCGTCAAGGCCGTCGAACGGGCGATCCTGGCCTCCGACCTGGGCCTGACGCCCAACAATGACGGCAAACAAATCCGCCTGAACCTGCCTCCGCTGACCGAGGAACGCCGGCGCGAGCTGGTCAAGATTGTTCACAGCCGGCTCGAGGAGGGGCGCGTGGCCGTCCGCAACGTCCGCCGCGATCTGCATAACGATATGCGCGAGTTCGAGCGCGAGAAGCTCATCTCCGAAGATGACTTGAAGCGGGGTGAAGAAGAGCTGCAAAAGGTGACCGACCGTTTCATTGAGGATATTGGCAAGATCGGCCAGCGCAAAGAACAGGAGATCATGGAAGTCTAGGCCAAACTATGGGAGATAACGATACGCCCTCCGGATCAAAGATCCCGACGCATGTGGCCATCATCATGGACGGCAACGGGCGCTGGGCGCTCTCACGCGGGCTGCCCCGCCTGGCCGGTCACCGCGCCGGCACTGAAAACCTGCGCCGCATCATCCGGGCGTGTGTGGAGTTCGGCGTCAAGTACCTGACCATCTACGCCTTCTCGACCGAGAACTGGGGCCGTCCAAGAGAAGAAGTAGACGGCTTGATGCACATCCTGGAGAATGTGATTGACAAGGAACTGGCCGAGTTGCACAAGGAGGGCGTCCAGTTGCGTCACATCGGCCGGTTGGAAGGCCTGGATCCGAAAATCCAGGAAAAGGTCCTGAATGCTATCGAATTGACCAAGAACAACCAGCGGCTGGTCTTGAACGTGGCCTTCAACTACGGCGGACGGGATGAGATCATTTGCGCCGTTCGCAAAATGATCCAGGATGGGGTCAGGCCGGAAGAGGTGGACGAAGAGATGGTCGGCCGCTATCTCTTTACCGCAGGCGTCCCGGACCCGGATCTGATCATCCGCACCTCGGGCGAGCTGCGTATCTCGAACTTCCTCATCTGGCAGGCAGCCTACTCAGAGTGGTATGTTACCCCAGTCTACTGGCCGGATTTCAACAAAGATGAATTCCGCAAGGCGTTGGATACTTATGCCCAGCGTGACCGCCGTTTTGGCGGGCTTACGGCCTCGGTCGAGGACAATCCCTCTCATGCTTAAACGCACCCTCGCTGCGATCGTCCTGGCTGCGTTTGGAATCCCGGCGATTATCTTTGGGCATATCCCCTATTTTGTTCTGATCGCGATCTTTCTGGGCATGGCTGCCTGGGAATATGTAATAATCTTCCGAGCGGTGAACCTGTCGCCGTCCATGTGGTTGACCGTGGGCGGCGTTTTGCTTCTGCTTGGGGCGCGCACCTACTCCCCGGACCTGGCGCCGGCTGCCCTTTCCCTGCTCATCTTGCTGGCGATGACCCTTCACCTGGTTACCTACGAGCGCGGCCGCGACCAGGCTGCCACAGATTTCGCCGTCACGCTGGGAGGTATTGTCTACTTAGGCTGGATCGGCGCCTACCTGCTCGACTTGCGCGGCCTGGATGGCGGCCTGTGGTGGCTGCTGCTATCCTTAGGCTCGGTCTGGATCGCCGATTCGGCCGCCTATTTTGTCGGCTCGCGCTTTGGGCGGCACAAGCTCAGTCCGCGCCTCAGCCCGAAGAAATCCTGGGAAGGATACTGGGCTGGCGTCTTCTTCGGGACGCTGGGTGGTGTGGGCCTGGCATTGCTCTGGCGCACAGTCGGCGGTCTGGAAGTCGCCTGGTGGCAGGGAGGCGTTTTGGGCCTGGTGATGTCCGTGTTCCCTACGCTCGGCGACCTGGGCGAAAGCATGATCAAACGGCAGGCAGGCCTCAAGGATTCCAGCAACATCATCCCCGGTCACGGCGGCTTCCTGGATCGAGTCGATTCCTGGCTTTGGGGCGCGGTGTTGGGCTATTATTTGATTGTCTGGTTTGTCC
>MNXK01000108.1 GCA_001872165.1 Anaerolineae bacterium CG2_30_58_95 | reverse complement strand
CGCCTGAAGACCGATCGTGTTGAAGACAAGGGTGAGACGAAATACTACACCAAAGTCGTCGCACTTGGTCTGCAAATGCTCGACCGGAAGCCGACCGAGGAGCCGGTGGCGGCGGTGGAGGAAGCACCCGCCGAGTACGAGGCGTAGGTGATACGTAAAACGTGAAACAGCCTGCCCTGAGCTTGCCGAAGGGTAAAACGTAATTCGCGCTGTGAGATATTACGTTTTACGAATTACGTTTCACGCCGCGCCTCTCCCCAGACTTTACGGAAAGTTTCTCCAACTCATCTACCAACGCAGCAATCACGTCGAACCCGCCCTGCCAGAAGGCAGCCGAGCGGATATCTATGCCCGCGTCACCTAAAATCTTGGCCGGGGCCTCCGAGCCGCCGGCCGAGAGGATCTTCAAGTAGCGAGGTTTGAAGGCTTCGCCCTCGGCTTTGAATTGCTGATAGAGGGACAGCACCAGCAACTGCCCAAAGGTGTAGGCATACACGTAGAAGGGCGTGTGATAGATGTGGGGGATGGAGACCCACTCCCACTTGAACTCGTCGCTCAGTTCGACCGCCTCGCCGAACTGCTCTTTCAGGTTTTCCACGTAGGCCGCCGATAACTCGTCCACCGAGGCATTCTTCTGCACCATTTCGTGCGCTTGGCGCTCAAAGAGGGCGAAATAGGTCTGGCGCATGATGGTGGCATACGCATCATCCACCTGGCGGAAGAGCAGGTCGCGGCGCACGGATTCGTCCGTCTCTTCGGAGAGCAGCCGATCCACGAGCATCATTTCGCCGAAGGTGGAGGCCGTCTCGGCCAGCGGCAGGGACGAGTGGTAGGTGAAAACGGCGTGGTGCGCGGCCAGCATGGCGTGGATGGCGTGACCGAGCTCGTGCGCCAGCGTGGCCACATCGTCGGGGCGACCCTGGTAGTTGACGTGCACCCAGGGCGGCAGGTCCGGGACGGCGCTCCAGCAGAACGCGCCGCTCTGTTTGCCCTTGCGCACCTCGCTATCCAGGTGATTTTCGGCGAAGATGCGGCGCGCATGTTCCGCCACCTGTGAGTCGAATCGGCCGAATGAATCCAGCACCATCTCGGCGGCAGTGTTGAAATCGTACCTTTTGTCGGATTTGACCACTGGCGCGTAAATGTCGTAGCGGCGCAGGCGTTTCATGCCGATGTGCCGCGCTTTCAACTGGAAGTAACGCTGGAAAAGGGGAGCGTTGCGGCGGCAGACCTCCAGCAGGGTATCCACCGCCTCATCCGGGATGTCGTTGAAGAGGTTGCGGGCGGCGATGGGATTGGTGAAGTGACGCATGGTCAGGTTCTCGTTGCGCCAGTCACGCACCACGGTCTGGTACATCTGGCCGAGGATGACGCCATCGTTCCCGTAGACGCGGTACAGCTCCTGGTAGGCGCGCGCCCGCAGATCTGCATCGGCGTTACGGACATAAACCATGAGTTCGCCACGCGTCAGTTCCTTGGTCTTGCCATCCACTTTTAACTTGAAGGCGTAGCGATTGGTGACCGAGTCGTACAGCGTGTGCAGCGCGCTGACGCCGGTCACGTTCTTGAGATTGATGATCTTTTCTTCCGGCTCGCTCAAGGTATGCGGTTTGAAGAGGCGCATTTCCTCGAGGTAGTAGCGGTAATCCCCAGAGGCGGCCATCAGGCGTGCTGCGTTGGCCTCGTCCAAATCTTTCCACCACAAGCTGAAGAACAGGGTGCGGTTTTCCATCTCGGCCATGAACTGCTGCACGCGCCCCAGCAGGGTCTGGGCGGTCTGGTCTTGCGTGTTGGCCGCGAACGACAGCCCGGCGCAGACGTAGATGCGGTGCGCCAGGCGGGTGGATTCCTCTGTGTCTTTCAGGATTTCGACGAAACTCCCGGCCGGGATATCCGGCTCGAGCTGCGGACGGATCTTCTCGAAATCAGCAACCTGCGCTTCTAGGGCTTTGAAAGCCGCCTCTAGTTCCGGACTATCCAAAGAGGGAAACAGGTCTTTCAAGCTCCAGGCGGATTGGGTGAATGGCATTGCAGGCTCCTTTTTCTCGAGGTGAATGTTTTGTCAATTCGGCGCGAACGTGGCCGCGCTTCTCCTCCACGCTGCGGGCGCGGACGGTCTCACCTGGCAGCGCAAAGGGGACGAAGGCGGCGCGGCCATCCGCAAGGCGCCCGAGCGCATCGCCGCCATAAGCCAGTTTTTCAAGCCGAAGGTCGAAGGCCGAAGATTGCATGATGCGATCAGCGTTGAAGGATTTTCCCCACCGCCTCAATGATCTGCTCGACTTGCTGAAGTTGCAAAACACCCAAACGCCGAACCAATCGTTGCTCTGAGACCGAGCGAATTTGCAGAGCGTCAGCGGCGGAAGGTTTTGTCAGGCCATTCTCAGGATCAGGGTCAATGCGCACAAGCCAGCGTGCAATTTCATACCGTTCTTTCCAATCGGTAAACGGAACGATGACTTTGATGGGTAAAGCCCCAACGGCGTCACTACTCACAATGACCGCCGGCCGCGTTTTTTGGATTTCTGATCCAATCATCGGATCGAGCTTGACCAGCCAGACTTCACCCCGGTGCATTCTTGTCTCCCTCGAACAGGAAATCATCGCCATCCAAGGCGGTGAAAGCAGTCAATTCGGGGTTGGTTTTGTACTCGGCCTGCAACTCTCGGGCAGCGTGCTGCATTTGCCTGCGCTCACGGTAGAGCAGTTCACGCGCCAACATCTCGCGTACCAGGTCGGAAAGACTGCGGCTTTCCTGATGGGCAATTTGCGAAAGCAAGTTAAGTTGATTTTTTTCTAACATGATTTGCGCCCGGCATAGTTCCATGACTGCACCTCCGTATTGTGTAATCGAATTACACCATTATTATACTCGTTCGCTGGCGTATGTCAAGAACACAGAGCAGCGGCATCATCGAGAATACATTACCCAGAGTCCGTTCAACACCTCCTCCAGCCTTTCCGCCAATAACTCCGGCTTTCCCGTGGTCACGTCGTCTTCGTTCTCGAAAACGGCGTATGGCACGTGTTCAGCGCGGACTGTGACAAACCCAGCCTCGCCCTGCGCCATGCTCCCCCAATCGTCGTCTTGATAGAGCCGTTCCATCTTCTCGTCGGATAGGCCGTGCTCCAGGATGCTGTCTGGGCGTTGCGGGTTGAAACGGCGGCGGTTCTTACGCAGCGACTCGACGAAAGACACGTTTACGTAAACGATGGCAGCCTTCTGCAGGAGATCGTCTGCCAGGTGAGGAAACGCCTCGCCGTAACCTCCATGCTCACTGCCGCGCGAAAACTCGACCAGCGCCGTCGTGTGATCGTGGTAGGCCGGGTCATCGCGCTGGCGTTTTTGATAATCCAGGCTGAGGCGTTCGATCAGCAGATGCCAGTAAGCGGGATGCTTGAAGTAACCGCCCTCGTCGGTGTATAGACGGGGTTGCCCCAACTGCTGGTTCAGGATGCGGTCTTCCTCGAACCAAATCCACAGCATGGGAAAGTCGTCCAGGATGTCCAATTCGGCGATGTGAAAGCGGCTGCGGCGGATATCCGGCGCAGTATGCTTCAGGAAATCGAGGATCTCGCTTTTCCCTGAGGCGGGGCGGCCGATCAGGATGAGAACATCGAAAGTGTCATGGACCATGCTATGTGTGGCAATGTGACAGTCACTTCGAAAGTGACTGTCACATTGCACCCCTTTTCAACATGAGTTTCGATTCTATTTCTATTTCAGGAAGATTGCGAGAATCTGGTTCTGGAAGAGGGCCAGGATGATCATGACCATAAGGAACGAACCTGCCAGGATGCCGATGCGCTTCAAGTCGCGCTTGATGACGCTGTAATCCGGGTTGAATTCAGACCTGCCGGACGAAGAAACGGAGGCGGATGCAGATACAGTGCGGCTGGCTCGACGTTTGCTTTTCTTGCTCATAGATTCTCCTAAGGGTTTTGAAGTTTTGCAGAGACAACGATACGCTTGTTGTCAATCAGATAAGGATAACAGGAAATCAACGTGACGGTCGGGTCGCCGGTCGCGGCCATGACCTCGACCTGGGTCGGCTCAACGATCTGGCTGCCGGTCACGATATAGATATACTGGTGCTGGGCGGTGTACAGGATGACCTGGTCGCCGGGCTGGAGGTTGATGAGATCGCGGAAGATCTCGCCGAAAACGTCATCGTGGCCGGATAGCACCACCTTCCCGGCCTGGCCGGGGTTGGCCGAGCCGATGTGCTGGCCGACGCCCTTCTTCAACTGGTCCCAGCCGTCGCCTTGAACGACGGGCGCATCCACGCCAATGGCCGGGATCTGGAGGCGGATCGCCTGCTCCGGGCCGGGCGTCGGGATGGGCAGGTTAGCCAGCGACTGCACCAGCGGGCGCAGGTGTTCGGGGATCTCGGCCTCGTTGGGCTGCGCGCCGCCCGGCGAGGTGGGCGGTGTGTGGCCGGAGGGCAGGACGACCGCCGTGATGAGCGGCGTGGGCGAGAGCGTCGGCTGTTGCAGCGCGGCAGCCACCTCTTGATTTAGCGTGCGCAGCAATCCCATCCCATTGAACAGAATGCCGGCCAGTCCCACCACGGCCAGAATCTCCACAACCAGCAGGATACGATCCATCCAGCGGCGGCGCGGCGAGCGAACCGGTTCGGGGGCCGGACCTCCATCCAGCGTCTCGTCCCCGCCGTTCGGGGACTTGAGGGCTGGCTCGGTGCGCCACTCCTCCAGGGCGGCCGGCGGCAGATCCGGCGCCAGCATCACCGCCCGGCCGGTGCGGCGGAAACGTTCCAGTCTCTGCTGGCGGGCAACGCGACGTTTATCCAGCAGCAGGCGGCGTAGTTCCTGTTCCGAAAGCTCTTCAGGCGACTTGGGCATAGCAGCAGGGGGATTATACCTCGACTGAGGGGCCGTTCGCGCTGGCGAGCGGGGCGGTGATGAAGTTGTTTTAGGAATCAGGATATTCGGACCAACCGAGTCACAACCAGAAGTGCGGGAATGATAGCGCAGTCGGCTACCCTAAAGTGTTACCAGCCGCCTGTTCTCAACCGGTTCCTTAATTCATCTTGTAAGGACGATAACATTTCTTTGAAGGATTCCATGTGCGCAGAATTTCCCGTTGCTTGTTCCTCTAGACGTCCCAGCAAATAGACTATCCATGATTGCCACGTACGCGGGTTGCTATACATTTGCGATATTTCCTGCGCGGTTTTATCAAGAACATCACGGAGTTCGTCTTCATTACTTTTACTCATTTGTTATTCTCCTGAGTTTGTTCAGTAACTTGGAAACTTTTATTTCTATTAGTTCTCCAGTCGGTATCCATTATTGGTCAACAAGGTAAACAGCCCAAACAACGAAATGGTTCAACTGCTTTAGCATATTCACATTGTAGCACTGTTACCGTTTTCAAGTAAAGAAAGGTTTACGCTCCGATTATTTGTGCGAAAACTCTTCAGGCGACTTGGGCATAGCAGCAGGGGGGATTATACCTCGACTAAGGCAGGGATTCTTGGCGGCGTTAACTAACCCTTGACTGAACATTTTCCCCCATGATAAACTTGCCCATCTTCAAAGAAAGGAGGCGCACTTCATGGTAAAAAGCTCGTTTTCAAGTCTTCGCACCGATGCCGCCAGCGGTATCTTTGTGCATGCGCGGAGTGCGCCTGTTCACCGGTAAGTTCCACATCTAGCTCGTTGCGGCCACGGTGCGCTCCCTCCCGTGGCTGTTTTGTTTTTCGAGGCGGCCATGGGCGAATCCTGTGGCCGCTTTGGTTTTCATTAAAAAAACTGGAGAATGACATGACTACACAATCGAAGCAAGAAAACATCATTTTGGCCGAGGCCCCGGCCATCCCCGGCCTGAACTTTCACGGCTTCCGCGGCGAGGTGGACTTCCCACTCATGCTGGCCGTGATACATGGCAGCAAGGACGAAGACGGCATCCAGCGCTCCGAAACGCCTGAGGAAGTCAAGAACAATTACCAGCACCTGGTCAATTGCGATCCCCACCGGGATATGCTCTTCGCCGAGGTGAATGGACAGGTGATCGCCTACAACCGCGTCTTCTGGGAACAACTGGAAGATAAAACCCGCCTTTACAATCTCTTTGGCTTTTTGCTGCCCCAATGGCGGCGGAAAGGGATTGGCACGGCCATGTTGCGCCACGCCGAGCGCCGCCTGCGCGAGATCGCGGCCGGCCACCCACAGGATGGGGAACGTTTCTTCCAGTCCTTTGGGGCGGATACCGAGAAGGGCGCGCTGGCTTTATTGGAGTGCCAGGGTTACAAGCCGATCCGCTATGAGCTTGACATGCGGCGCGACCTGACTGAGCCTTTCCCGGAAACGCCCATGCCCGAGGGGCTGGAAGTACGCCCGGTCGAAGAGGCGCACGTCTGGCCGATCTTTGATGCCATGAACGAAGCCTTTCGCGACCATTGGAGCTACCGCCAGCAGACGCGGGAAGAATTCGAAGGCTGGATGAACAGCCCAACCTACAATCCCAAGCTCTGGAAGGTGGCCTGGGA
>MNXK01000025.1 GCA_001872165.1 Anaerolineae bacterium CG2_30_58_95 | reverse complement strand
TGGAACGCGGACTTTAGTCCTCAAAGCAGGGCAGACTGAAGTCTGCATTCCGTTACCTTTTGGAACGCGGACTTTAGTCCTCAAAGCAGGGCAGACTGAAGTCTGCATTCCGTTACCTTTTGGAACGCGGACTTTAGTCCGCAAGGCAAGGCAGACTGAAGTCTGCATTCCGTTATTTGGATAGGCTTTTAGAAGCAATGCTGGTTAGATAAGGAGTGTGCCATGTCCACAAGTATCCTGGTCGTTGATGATGAACCCCGTTATCTTCGTTTGCTCGAAGCCAATTTGCATACGGAGGGTTACGAGGTTATCACCGCACAAAATGGGAAAGAGGCCGTCGAGATGTTTTCTGCCAATCCGGTGGATTTGATCTTGCTCGACGTTTTGATGCCGCAAATGGACGGGTTTGCCGTCTGCCAGCGCATCCGCCAATACTCCAACGTGCCAATTATTATTTTAACTTCCAAGGGTGAGGAACAAGATCGCGTGCACGGCCTGGATGTCGGCGCGGACGATTACCTGGTCAAGCCGTTCTCGGTCATGGAATTGCTGGCGCGCGTGCGGGCTGTCCTGCGGCGCGCCCAGGTTTCCGAGACGGGGCAAGATCGTTACTTTGAACATAGCAATCTGCGGATCGATCTCGCCCGCGCCGAGGTCTGGCGTGGCGAGAAACCCGTTTTCCTTTCGGCCACGGAGTATCGCCTCCTGCTCCAATTCTCGCACAATGTCGGCAAGGTGCTCACCGCCGAGGAACTCTTGGGGAGCGTCTGGGGGCCGGAGTACCGTTCGGATAAAGAGATCCTGTGGGTCACTATCGCCCGTTTGCGCCAGAAAGTGGAAGACGATCCGCACAACCCCAAGCACATCGTTACCCGCTCGGGTTTGGGTTATCTGATGCCGCCGGTGGAAGGATAGAGGCGTATTCCTCAGAGGCGCCATGACCATCGAGTTTGACGATAAAGGCAAATTCTTTACCGACGTGATCACGAAAGTCACTGTACTGGCAATCATCCAGACCGCTACTCAGCGCATTCACGGCAACATTCACGTCCGCCGTGACCAGCGCTTCAAGGATGAGTTGGATATTGACGAAAAGTTCCTGGCAGCCAACCGCAAGCGGCGATGAGCTGCTTCACACTTCTCTGCTATAATGATTTTGAAAGACCTCACAGGTTTCCAAAGTCACCATGACAGGCTGATTTCTATGCCCTGGCAAGCGGCTTGATCGGCAAAACTTCATATAAAACCTGTGAGGCCTCATGACTTGGTTGAATTAGAGAGGCATCTCATGAGCATACAAGCCCAGGTTTCCATCCGCATGAAAAAACTAGGCGTCTTGATTCACGATGCACGCCTGGCTGCCCGGCGGAGCATCCCGGAGTGCGCCGAGGCGATTGGCGTGACGAGCGGCGTGTTTCGCGCTTACGAGGCAGGCCACCGGGCGCCCTCGCTCCCCGAGATGGAAGTGTTGGCGTATTTCCTGGATTTGCCCTTTCGTCGCTTCTGGAGCAAGGAAGCCGTCTCGGACGATACTTCACCGACTGAGGCTCTCAACCTGCCGGTGCTGGTAGGGGTTCGCCAGCGCATGATTGGCGCTCTTCTGCGGCAAGCGCGCCTGAAGGCCAGCATCTCGCCCAAAGCGCTATCCGAACAGTCTGGCATTTCGACCAGCCGGATACGGGCTTATGAGCTGGGCGAGCGGCCCATCCCCTTGCCGGAGTTGGAAGGCTTGATGTCCCTGCTGAACGGGCAGGTTGAATCCCTCTTCGACCAGACCGGGCCGGTCGGTCAGTGGTTGAGCCAGCAGCAGGCCATCCAGGATTTCAAAAAGTTGCCGCCCGAATTGCAAGATTTCGTTTGCAAGCCGGTCAACCGCCCGTACCTGGATCTGGCCCTCAAGTTGAGCGAACTGTCCACCGAAAAACTGCGCGCGGTGGCAGAAAACCTGCTGGATATCACATTCTAATGGTAGCCAGCCTGCCCTGGCAGGCAGGCCAGGGTAGGCTACCGTAAACCGGTTATGTCTGAAGAATTCTCCCCTCAGCAGCTCGAAAAAGAAGGCAAGGCTGCCTACGAACAGGCGGACTATTTATCAGCCGCGAAGACGTTTGCCGAGGCTGCGGCTGCTTATTCCGCTCATGGCGAGCCTCTGATGGCGGCCGAGATGAAAAACAACCAGAGCATTGCCCTGCTGCAAAACAAACAAACGCAAGCCGCGCTCGATGTGGTCAGCGGCACGGAGGCGGTTTTTGCCGCCGCGGGCGACCTGCGACGCCAGGGCATTGCGCTGGCCAACCAGGCCGCTGCGTTGGAAGCCCTCCGCCGCAGGGACGAGGCGATTGCTTGCTACCGGACGTCAGCGGAAATCCTGGAAAGGGCCGGCGCGAAGGATCTGCGCGCGGACGTGATGCGCGCCGTGGCCGGACTCCAGGCGCGCGGCGGCAAGATGACCGACGCCGTGATCACCATGCAATCCGGGCTGATGGGGCTGGAGAAGCCGACCCTCAAGCAACGCATTCTCAAGAAGCTGCTCTTCCTTCGTCTATGGCGGTAAAGGTAGATTTTCAGGTGCGCCCGGCAGACTCCATGGATCAGCGCCAGATCGCCAACCTGATCCATTTCGAGAGCTATGTCCACCGTCACCTGGACTGGCGCAATCCGTTGGATTGGATCGGCGTGCCGCCTTATCTGGTCGCCGAGCAGGTGACAACGAATGCTCCGCATGGGCGCGTGGTGGCTGCGTTGGCCTGCCCGCCGGACCCGCCGCAGGTGGCGTGGATCCGGCTGTTCGTCAACTCGGACAGGCTGCCGTTGAAGGAAGCTTGGGACATCTTGTGGGAGGCCGCGCAGGCCAATCTGGGCAGAAATGGCAACGCTCGCGTGGCCGTCATCGCCTTGAAGGACTGGCTTCCGGGCCTGCTGACAGGCAGCGGCTTTGTTGTCCGCCAGCAAATCGTCATGTTCGAGCGCAGGGAAGGGATGCCTGTCCCTGAGACTTGCCGGCCGGGGATCAAGATTCGCCAGATGACGATACGTGATTTACCCCTCGCCGCCGCGCTGGACGCCGCCGCGTTCGATCCACTTTGGCATAATTCGCTGGCGGCGCTGAAGCGGGCCTATCAGCAAGCCATGCTGGCAACGGTGGCCCAATCGGCGCAAGGCCTGATTGGATACCAGATCAGCACGCAGAATCCGTATGGGGCGCACCTGGCCCGGCTCGCCGTCCGGCCGGAAGCGCAGGGCCGGGGGGTGGGTCGGGCGTTGGTCAGCGACCTGATCCACGGCCTGGCGCAGCGCGGCGCCTCTCGTCTAACCGTCAACACCCAGGCCGATAACGCTCCTTCGCTGGCGTTGTACAAGAGGCTGGGTTTCGTCGAGACAGGTGAGCGTTATCCGGTATTCGAATTTCAGGTGCAATGAAACGAGAAGGATGCTATGGCGATACGACCTGATGAGGCAGTGATCGTCAATGCCCTGGTGCGGCAGGCGCTGGTGTCGGCGCAAGAGGTGATGGGCGAGAACGGGCTGAATGCCGTCCTGCGCGCCAGCGGACTGGAGCGGTTCATCGGCAATTTCCCGCCCAACGACACGGATCCCGGCATCCAGACGGTCGAGTATGCCCGTTTCAACGCGGCCATCGAATCCTTCTACGGGCGAGGCGGGAAAGGCATGTTGCGGCGCATCGGCAAGGCTTCTTTCCAATACGGCGTGCGCGAGCAGGGCGCGCTGATGGGCGTGGCCGGCGCGGCCTTGAAGCTGATGCCGCGCAAGGGGCGCATCAAGTTCGTGCTGAACGCGATGGTGAACGCCCTCAAGAAGACCAATCCCCAGGTGGATGCCTGGGTGGAAGATGAAGGCGACAGGATCGCCTACTGCGAGTCCACTTGCGCCATCTGCCTGGGCCGTCATAGCGACCAGCCGGTCTGCCACCTGTATGTCGGCTCGATTGGCGAGGCCGTGCGCTGGGCCACGGATCAGGAACACGGAATCACCGAAACGCACTGCGTCGCCAAGGGCGATCCGTATTGCCGCTTCGAGGTAGGAGAAGTGGTGCGTGGGTCCTGAAACCCTCTCCCCGGTAATATCAAGCCGCCTCGTGCAGCAATTCGTCGCCGCGACGGTCGAAGAGGTGGGCGTGGAAAAGCTGGCCTTGGTGCTGGCGGACGTAAATCTTTCGCCTTCAGCTATCGAGCCGGAAAACCTTGGTGGGATGGATAACCGCGCTGCCGCCGAACTCTACGCCAGGCTCCAGCAGGCGCTGCGCATGTACTACGGACGCGGGGCGCGCGGCATTCTGTTGCGCATCGGGCGGGGATTGTGGCAGAGGATGGTGGCGCAGGCCTCCCTGCGGGAAAAGGCCGAGCTGCAGATCGTACGCCGGCTGCCGGTCCCAGCCCGGCGGCGACGGGTGCTGGAATTCGTGGCGGAACGTCTGCGCGATCCCGGCGGCTCATCCTCGGTCCATCTCCTCGACGTTGACCTGCTGCTTGTTGACCGATCCGGCGCGGCGGCCTGCGGCCAGGCAGACGACGAGCCAATCTGTTATGTTACCCTGGGGATAATCCAGGGGGCGTTATTCTGGGCTGTTGGCCGTGAAGTGGACGTGGAAGAGGTCGCCTGCAAGGCGACCGGCGCGCCCGCTTGTGAATTCAAAATCAAATTCGGAGGTGATTGACATGGAAACATTCGAATGGAACTGGAAAACCTCGGACGGTCTGCAGATGTATTCGAAAGGCTGGGCGCCGAAAGGGAAGCCAAAGGCCGCCATTTGCCTGGTACACGGGCACGGCGAGCACATTGGTCGCTACGAGCATGTTGCCGCCGCGCTGACGGAGAAGGGTTATGCCATGCTCGGCTTCGACCTGCGCGGGCATGGCAAGTCTGCTGGACCGCGCGGGCATACGCCCTCGTATGATGCTTTGATGGACGACATCACCGCGTTTTTCGACCAGATCGAAGCGCGTTACCCGGGCCTGCCGCGCTTTTCATACGGACACAGCCTGGGCGGCAACCTGGTCTTGAACTATGCCCTGCGCCGCAAGCCAGCCTTGCGCGGCGTGATCGCCACCGGGCCCTGGCTGAAACTGGCCTTCGAGCCTCCAGCCTCCAAAGTCTCGCTGGGGAAGATGATGAACAAAATCTTGCCCGGCTTCACCCAATCCAGCGGATTGGAGACGGCCGCCCTCTCACATGATCCGGCTGTGGTCAAGGCTTATGAGAACGACCCGCTGGTGCACGAAAAGATCACTGCCCGCCTGTTCGTCTCCACCTACGATAGCGGGCTGTGGGCGCTGGAACATGCGGCTGAGTTTCCGTTGCCTCTGCTGCTGATGCACGGCACCGCCGACCGGCTGACCTCCGCCGAAGCCAGCCGCCAGTTTGGCGAGGCCGGGGGGAAGCAGGTTACGCTCAAGTTGTGGGATGGCTGGTACCACGAGATCCACAACGAGCCGGAGAAGGCGCAAGTTTTCAAGGTGATGACCGACTGGCTGGATGCTCATTCATGAGGGTTCCTTGACAAGGTTTTTAACGCGAATGGCGCGAATATGCGAATGCCGCGAATATTTTAATTTATTCGCGATATTCGCCCATTCGCCACATTCGCGTTAAGAACATCACCGGCTAGTTAGAGCCTATCCGAATAATGGAATGCAGACTTCAGTCTGCCCTGCATTGCGGACTAAAGTCCGCGTTCCAGGGGTTTTTCGGATAGGCGCTTACTGCCCGAAATTCATATCTGCCTTTAATATTGCAAGGCTGGACAAACCGCCTCGAATATGGCAAAATCTTTCCACTTTGTATTCGAGAGGAGAGCGAATGAGCAAACGTCAGGAAATACGCGAAAAACGCCGCAAACAGCAACAACGCCAGCGGTTGTTGATCATCGGGCTGGTGGCGATTGGCGCAGTGTTGGTCGCTTTTGCCCTCATCTGGCCGACCATCAAAGGGAACCAGATTGCTGATACCGCACTTGCTTCCATCACCCCTATCGCGCCGAGCACCACCACTGCTGCCATGGACGGGACACACTTGGGCGATCCAAATGCGCCGGTCAAGATGGATGTATGGGAAGATTTCCAATGTTCGGGCTGCTTTTACTATACCGAAAATATCGAGCCGCTGGTCATCCAGAAATACGTCGAGACTGGGAAAGTGTATTACACCTATCATTTCTTCCTGCTCATTGACGGCGCGAATACTACGGGCGAATCGCACCAGGCTGCCAACGCGGCCATGTGCGCCCTCGAACAAGGTCACTTCTGGGATTACCAAACGATACTCTTCAAGAACTGGAAGGGCGAGAACGTGGGTTCTTTCTCGGATGCGCGCCTGGTCGCCATGGCCAAGCGCATCGGCCTGGATATGACCGCCTTCAATAAATGCTTCCAGGCGAATACCTATGCCGACCAGATCAACCAGGATTTTCAGGCCGGACAGGATATAGGCGTCCATGCAACGCCAGCCATTTTTATTAATGGTCAGGCGGCCGAGAGCAGCGCGGGCGCCAATTACATTCCTTCGTTCGATGATCTCTCCCGTATAATTGACGGCCTGTTGAAGGGGCAATAAGAGACTATCCGGATAACCGGCTCCCGGCGGCGTCCCTCGCGAAGCACCCCGTGGGGCGCCGCCGCTCCACAGGAGTGCTTCGCGAAGGACGGCGGCTGGAGCGTTCTTCGGATAGGTTCAAAATCAGACCCCCGGAAATTTTACTTACATAAGGAACCCGTTTCCTCAGAGGAAACGGGTTCCTGGCTACTTAAGGCTGTTCAAGATCCAGACGATCAGCGGGGCAAAGGCCAGCGCCGGAAGAAAATTGCCCACCCGTATTTGTTTGATCTCCAACATGCTGCTGATGGCTAAACCCAGCAGCATTACCCCGCCCGCAGCGGTCATTTCGTTCATCATTGCCGGACTGACGATCTGGTTCAATTGCGCTGCCAGCAGGCCGATCCCACCTTGATAGACGAGGATAACCACTGCCGAGAATAGCACACCCACGCCGAGGGTGGAGGCGAAGGCCAGCGCGGTAAACCCATCCAAAACCGATTTGATGGCGAGCGTGCTGTAATCGCCGGTCAGCCCATCCTGGATAGAGCCGAGGATGGTCATCGGGCCGACGCAGAAGAGCAGCGAAGCGGTCAGGAAGCCGCGCACAAAACGGCTGCTGCCCTTACCCTCTCCCCTCAGGAAGCGTCTTTCCAGAATTGTCCCCAGGTTGCCCAGGCCATCCTCGATCTTCCACCATTCGCCCAACAGCGCGCCGAGGATGAGGCTGCCCAGTACGATGAGCGGATTTTGGGTCTTGAGGAACATTTGCACGCCGATGGCGGCGGTGAACAGACCCATTCCGGCGGTCAAGGTGCCTTTCAGGCGTTCGGGCAGGCGGCCGCCGAGGAACAGGCCGAGACTCCCGCCGAGCAGGACGGTGGCGATGTTGAGCAGGGTGCCTATCATTTATTTCGCTTTTGCCAGGCTGGTCTTCTTCCCGGCCTGCTGGTTTTCGAGCAGTTCCAGTGCAAAGCACAGCGACGAGAGCCGGTTCAGGTATTGCAGCAGGATTTGATTTTTGATCTCGCCTGTTTCGAGCAGCCCGGCCAGGCGGCGCTCGGCGCGGCGGACGATCGTCCGCGCCAGGGACATGGCCGCCGCGCCAGGCGAATCGCCGGGCAGGATGAATTCGTCCGGCAGGGGGACGAGGGCGGAAATGGCTTCAGCCTGGGATTCCAGCCATTGAACGCGCCCCGAGTCGAGGCTCCGGAACTGAGCCGCATTCTCCGGCGTGGCGGCGACTTCCGCCATGAGCGCGTACAGGTCACGTTGTACTCCCACGAGAAGGGGGCCGGTCTGTTCAGCCTGGCATAGCGAGCGCGCCAGCCCCAGCGCGGCGGAGGCTTCGTCCAGCGAGCCGAGGGCTTCCAGGCGCGGGTGGGATTTGGGCAGGCGGCCCTCGCCGAGCAGGCCGGTCGTGCCGTCGTCGCCAGTGCGTGTGAAG
>MNXK01000161.1 GCA_001872165.1 Anaerolineae bacterium CG2_30_58_95 | reverse complement strand
GGCGCTTCGGCAGGCGAGGGCATCAGGCTGAGGATGGCTTCCAGCAACAGCGCGATGCCCTTCTCATGCGCGCCGGCTGCGCAGAATACCGGGATGTAAGCGCCGCTGCGGACAATGCTCTTCAGGCCGCGCATCAGCTCTTCGGGGGAGAGTTCACCGCTTTCCAGGTATTTCTCCAGCAGCGCATCTTCGCCCTCGGCGGCCGCCTCGACCAGTTTCGTACGGGCTTCTTCGGCGGCCGGCTTCAGGTCCGCGGGAACCTCTTCGGCGGTCTTGCCATCCCCCGCATAAGCTTTCATCGTGATCAGGTCAATCACACCCTTGAAGGCGGCTTTTTCTCCCCAGGGCAACTGCACCTGGATGAGGCGCGTCTCGGAGAATTCCTGCACCGAGGCCAGCGCCTTCTGGAAGTTGGCGTTATCACGATCGAGTTTACTGACAACCAGGAAGCGCGGCAATTTGAATGCCTCGCAGTAACCCCAGGCGATCTCGGTGCCGACCTCCAGACCGGCGACCGCATCCACCAGCACCAACGCGCCATCTGCGACGCGCAGCGCGGAGATCACCTCGCCGATGAAGTCGGTGTAACCAGGGGTGTCCAACACGTTGATCTTGTGATCTTTGTATTCTACCGGCAGCACGCTGGTATACAGCGAAAGCTTGCGGCGGATTTCCTCGTCTTCATAGTCTGAAACGGTCGTGCCATCCTCAATCTTGCCCAGGCGCGTGGTCGCCCCCGTGAAATGCAGAAACGCCTCGGCCAGCATGGTCTTTCCTCCAGAGCCATGCGATACCAGGGCGATATTTCGGATGAACTCGGTAGTATACTCTTTCATGTGAGAACCTCTTGTAAAGAATGAGATGAGAACAGCCGGTAAATTATACCTTAATTTAAAAACGTCAAACACAAAGGTCACGAAGGCACACAAATGAACTTCCTCCGCCGATTGAGCTTTCACCTGTGGTATTTGCGCCGCCCGCCCTGGGACAGCGGCATCGTGCCGCCGGAAGTTGTAGATTACATCCGTACTCATCAACCCGGCCGCGCACTCGATCTCGGCTGCGGCAGCGGGACCTCGAGCCTGGCGCTGGCGAGCGCCGGGTGGCGGGTGACGGGGGTGGACTTCGTCCCGCGCGCGATAAAAATCGCAAAACGTAAAGCGAAAAACATAAACGCCAGCGTGGATTTTCTCGTCGCCGATGTGACCCGCCTCCCCCATTCTCTGTTCGCCAACTCCTACGACCTGGTTTTGGATATTGGTTGTTTCCACAGCCTTTCGGCAGAGCAAAAGCAGAAATATCTCGATAACCTTGAAACCCTGCTCGCCCCCGCTGGGACATGGCTGCTCTACGGCTTCTTCAAGCCGAGCGAGAATACCAGCCCCGGTCTGCTGGAGGCAGACATCGAAAGAGTACAGCAGCGCCTGACCCTGGTCAAACGCCAGGAGGGGATGGATAAGAAAGCGCGTCCCAGCGCGTGGTTTTGGTTCGAAAAAGGATAAGCCGCGCCTCCCAAAGCAACGTTTCGAGGCCCGAATCTCGTAAGAATTTCATAACCGAATACGTATCGCTAATTGGTTGTCCCCCCGTTAACGCCGTGCTATAATCGCATGAGATACAGGGTACGCAGTAGAACATGAGCCAGTTCTTCGAACAAATCTTCACGCTTCTGACCACACCGCCGGGGAACCTGATTTATCACCTCGTCCTGGCGTTTTCACTCGCCGGCGCGCTGCAAGGCGCGGTCAACCATTGGCGTTCGAACGAATCCCCATACCTGCAAGAACCCAGGTACACGCAAGCGCGCCGGATGATCTTCGGCTTGAGCGTGCTTTTGGGCCTGCAACTGATCCTTTTCGTGATCAGCGGTCTGGTCTGGCAAAGGGTGATCGCCTCGCAGACTGTCCTTCCGCCCCTCGACCGGGCCATCACCCTGCTCAGCCTGATCTGGATCGCCTGGCTGTGGGCTTTCCCGGAGCCGGTACGCATGGCCGACGCCGCCACCCTGTTGCTGAATTTGCTGGCGGTCGCCTTGTTGGGGGTAACGTTCATCTCGTGGGCCCAAAGCAGCAACGCGGCTTCTTTTAACTTTTCCAATCTGGACATCATCTGGCAGGTCTTCAGCCTGGGCTTCATCATCCTGGGAGTTGCCGCGATAACCGTCCGTAAGCCAAACGGATGGGCCTACGGCCTGGCCATGTTCGGCCTGGCCTTCCTCGGGCACCTGATCCAACTTTTCTGGCCGCAACCCGCAGGGAACTTCCCCGGCATTGTCCGCCTGACACAGATCGCCATGTACCCCATCCTGCTCACCCTGCCGCAGCGTTTCACCGCCCCCGTGCAGATGGCAAACGTCCAAAGCGATCAGAAGGCCGTCGAACGGCGGCGCTACAGCATTGACCAAAAAACTTTCCAGGCCTTGCTAAAGCTGGCCTCGGAAGTGAACCCGGATAACCTGGGTCATGCCATTACCCGCAGCGTCGCCCAGGCCATGCTGGCCGACCTGTGCTTTCTCATCGCGTTGACCGACGACAAGAACGTAGTGATCACCTATGGCTTCGACCTGATCCGCGAAGAGAACCTGCCCGGGACCGCAATCAACAAAATGGCCGTGCCGCTGCTCGCCAATGCCATACAGCGCGGCCGTCCTTTGCGCCTGCCGGCCAGCAGCACCTCTGCGGACTTGAAAAACCTGGGGGCGATGCTCGGCTTGCCCAGCCCCGGCCACCTGATGAGCGTGCCTGTCCTCTCCTCCGAGCGCAAGCCGATCGGCGCCATCCTGCTGCTCTCGCCGTACTCGAACCGCCAATGGAGCGCAGAGGATCAGACCTTCCTCTACAACGTCTCGGCCTCGTTTGCCCCGATTATCGAGCGCGCCAAACGCACCTCGGCGGTAGACCGCGAGCACGATCAGCTCCAGCAAGCCATCCAGGCCGCGCAGGAAGAAGCGGCTGAAGCCAAGAAAAAATACGCCGAACTGCTGGAACAAGTCGAGAGCGCCCGGCCGCAAAACCAGTTCCAGGCCGAGAATCTGGCTGCTCTGTTGGCCGCCCAAGAGGAAGCGCAACAAACGATCGCCCAGTTGCAGGCCGAAAACGAACAATTGCGCAAGTCGGCCGAGGCGACGGGGATTCCCATTCAGACCAAACAATTGGAGCACGAACTTCGCCTTTCGCTCGAAGAAATGGCGCGCCTGCAAAATAGCCTGGCCGACGCCAATATCCGTTTGCATGAACTGGAGAGCCAACCCAACTCGCCGATCTCGAATGAACAGGTGCAGGTGATCGCTTCCATCTCTCAGGAATTACGCCAGCCGATGTCCTCCATCGTCGGCTACACCGACCTCTTACTGGGCGAGTCGGTTGGCATTCTGGGCAACATGCAGCGCAAATTCCTCGAACGTGTCAAAACCGCCTCGCAACGCCTGGGCACACTGGTGGACGATCTCATCCAAATCACAACGCTGGAAATCGCCCGCCTGGAGATCAAGCCTGAGCTGATTGACCTCAACCTGATCGTGGACAACGCCATGGCGTACACCAGCAGCCAGCTTCGGGAAAAGAACATCACCCTGCGGTTGGACGTGCCGGAGACATCTACCCAGGTACAGACCGACCGCGAAGCGCTCCAGCAGATCATCATCCACCTGCTCCAGAACGCCAGCTCGGCCAGCCTGGTCGAGGGGACAGTCACCCTGCGCGTCCAGTCGCAGAACGAGGGCAAACAGGATTACCTGCTCGTCCGGGTTACCGATACAGGCGGAGGCATCCAGCCTAAGGATATTCCGCACGTATTCCAGCGCCGTTACCGGGCGGATAACGTTCTGATCCAGGGGCTGGGAGATACCGGCGTCGGGCTGTCCATTTGCAAGTCGCTGGTGGAGGCGCAAAACGGACGACTGTGGGTGGAAACTACGCTGGGCGCTGGCTCAACCTTCAGCGTCTTGTTGCCGGTCACGCGCCCGGTCTCCGCATCCAAGGAGAAATGAGATGCGGATCGCACGGCAGATCCTGTGGGGACTTTCGATTGCCCTGTTCTCCAGCGGGATCATCCTGGGAAGCCTCTCGCTATCCCTGGCCGAAGGGGATATGGCCGCCCTTTTGCCGACAATGCCCCTCCCCCTTTCCCCCTCCCCGACTTTTCCGCCTTTCACGCCGCCAGTCGGGACTACTTCGATCCCCATCCCACCGACTGAGACCTTCACGCCATTCGTTGTCACCCCGCCCACGAACTGCACGCCGCCAGCAGGTTGGCAGGCTTACCTGGTCCAACCCGGCGACACATTGGAAGGGCTGGCCGAACGCTACCGCATCCCCTCCGAGCAGCTCTCCCAGGCCAACTGCCTGATGACGGCCAGCCTGCTGCCCGGCTCGTACCTCTACGTGCCGCCTGTGCCCACTCGCACGCCCGTCCCTTGCGGCGCGCCGTCCGGCTGGATCCGCTACACAATATTGAAAGGCGATACGCTCTACAGCCTGGCGCAATACTACCAGGTCACCGTCCAGCAGCTTCAGCGGGCGAACTGTATGGGCAGTTCGACGATTCTCATCACCGGAAAACAGATCTACGTGCCGCCCATGCCGACGCGCACGCCCCCGCTGACGTTCACGCCTTCGCTGACACTCACCTTGACTTCGACCCTTACGCCGACCCCATCGCCGGTGACCCCTTCAGCCACCCCACTGCCAGCGACCGCCACCCCGACCGCCTCGGATACGCCCACGCAAACGCCAACGAATTCTCCTGTCCCAACGGCTACGTATACGCCTATAACTACCACGCCCTGACCCTGCTCTCCCAGAGCCAGGGCGGTTTCGTCGCGCCCACCAGCCATGCGCCGCCATTCGATACTTACGCTTTTCCTGATCCTGTTGACCGCATGTGAGGCCGTCCCGACCCAAAGCCAGGCGCCGACGGCCACCCCCACCGCGCTACTCATGGTGACGGTTCCGCCGGACGCCACTCCCACACCGACGCCTTTCCAGCCGCTGCTCGATGAAACCGCAGCCGCTACGCCAACTTCCATTTCGCCCAGCACTACCATTACTAGCGAGCAGCCCACCGACCCGCCTGGCACGCCCACCCCGATTGTCATCACCGCCACGCCAGACGCCGCGTCGCTCCTGCCAACCGGCTGGATACCGCCCAACATCAGCGCCCCCAATTACGCCCCAGCCCCGTTCCCTATCCTGACCGACACTGAGACGGTCACATTCGCCCTGCTCGGTTCCGATACGCGCGGCGGGCGATCCTTCCGCACAGATACCATCGTCATCGCCGCGCTCAGGCCCAAGTCCGGGCAGGTGACGCTGATCTCCATCCCGCGCGACCTGTGGGTCTACGTCCCCAGCTACGGGATGCAGCGCGTCAACACCGCTTACGAGTTCGGTGATATAAACCATTACCCGGGCGGCGGGCCGGCCTCGCTCAAGGATACTCTCCTGTACAACCTGGGCATCCGCATTGACCACCTCGCCATGGTGGACTTCGACGGTTTCCGCCAGATCGTGGATACCCTGGGGGGCGTTGACGTGCCGGTCGCCTGCGCCTACACCGACTGGCATCTGATTGACCCCTCTTACGACCCCTATAACGAGAACAACTGGTCGCTGTATACCGTCGGCCCGGGCGTGGTGCACATGGATGGGGATCTGTCCCTCTGGTACGCACGCTCACGCAAGAAATCCAGCGACTTCGACCGCGGCCGCCGTTCGCAGGAAGTGCTGCGCGCCATCTACAGCCGCGCCCTGCAGGCTGGCGTCATCACCAAAATACCGCAACTCTACAATGACCTGAATTACGCCGTGACCACCGACCTGGGCTTGCCCGACCTGCTCCAACTCGCGCCGCTGGCGCTCCATCTCACCAACGCCGACATCCGCAGTTACTACATTGGCAAGAGCCTGGTGACGGGCTGGATGACGCCGGGCGGCGCCAGCGTATTGCTGCCGAACGGCCCGGCCATCCAGGCCATGCTGCAGGAAGCCCTCTCCCCCTCCAGGCGTACGCCCGAAATGGATTCCATTCTCATCGAAGTGCGCAATGGAACGTACAACAGCGGATGGGATACGCTGGCCGCTCAACGCTTGAACTACGCCGGCTACGAAGCCCGCGCCGCCCCTGCCGACAGACCGGACTACGCCGGTTCCCTGCTCTACGATCTGACGGCGGCCCAGGACCCGAACCGCGCTGCCTCGCTCCTGGCCGTTCTCGGCCTGCCGCCCTCGGCGCTGGTCTCCACCCCGATGCAAAGCGACCTATCCTACGTTCTCATCCTCGGCGCGGATTACCAGCCGTGCTTCAACCCGGAAAATTTGTCACCATAATTTGACTTTTCCCCCTTTTTACGCTAAACTATGCGCAGCACCTACTCGGTACGCAGTTTCCGCACCCGCCACCTAACACGTGGAACTTGATACTCGACGTTCGACGTTCGACGTTCGACATTCGACATGGAAAGGAGGTTCCCATGTCCGATCTATCCTCCACTGCCCACCTGACCGCCCAGACCGCCCTCATCCCGGCCATAAACGCCTGGGAGATCTACTTGAACGACCAGGGA
>MNXK01000026.1 GCA_001872165.1 Anaerolineae bacterium CG2_30_58_95 | reverse complement strand
CTCACCATTGACCTCGGCAACACCAACCTGACCCTCGGCCTGTACGCGGGTAAAGAGCTTGGCCCCCACTGGCGCCTGGCGACTGACCATCAGCGCATGCCGGATGAATACGGGCTTCAGTTCCTTGGCCTGCTCGAACACATCGGGCGTTCCTTTGCTGACCTGACCGGCATCTGCCTGGCCTCGGTCGTCCCGCCGCTGACCGGGCGCGTTGCCCAGGCCTGCCGCGAGTACCTCAAACAGGAACCGCTGGTGGTGGATACGGGCGTCAAGACTGGCATCCGCATCCGCTACGAAGACCCGCGCGCCGTCGGCGCGGACCGCGTGGCCGACGCGGTGGCTGTCTACAACCTCTACGGCGGCCCGGCCTGTATCATAGATTTCGGCACGGCGACCACCTTCAATGCCCTTACCAAAGAAGGGGATTATCTGGGTGGAGCGATCACAGCGGGAATAAATCTGGCCGCCGAGGCGCTCTTCGAGCACGCGGCCAAACTACAGCGCATTGATCTGCAAAAGCCGCCGTCCGTCATCGGGCGCAATACTGTCCACGCCATGCAATCCGGGCTGCTCTTCGGGTACGTCGCCATGGTCGAAGGGATGGTATCTCGCTTCCGTGCCGAATTGGGCGAGGACATGAAGGCCATCGCTACCGGTGGTCTGGCTGGAAGCATCGCAAAGGAGACTTCTGTCATCCAAATCCTCGCTCCCTGGCTGACCCTCGACGGCTTACGCATTATCTGGGAATTAAATCAATGACCGTTTGGCATTCATACCATTTGCATAATGATGGATTGTAAAGGTGATCCCCATGACTGAAACGTCTGCAACCATACAATTGCCGCCTCGTCTGGCAGAACAAGTCAAGACTCATATTCAAGAGGGCTGGTTCCCCAACTTGAACGCACTGATCATTGAAGCCTTGCGCCGTTATCTGGAAACCCATCAGGGCGAGCTAACTGAACGGTTTATTCGAGAGGATGTGGAGTGGGGATTGCATGACAAGGAATGGACGGGATCGGGGAACTAAACCGTTCACAATGGCCTCTAACGGAAAACTTATGTCATTTCATCGCTTCGCGCTGATAACCCTTTTATTGGTATCTGTATTCCTTGCAAGCTGTAATGGAGGAGCGATCCCTGATCCGCCTTCCGCCACAGTCTTTCCAACCGAGACCGAGACCCAAACTCCCCTCCCCACGCTGACAAGCACCGCAACGCTGACCCCCACGGTCACGCTGACGCTTACTCCGACCCTTTCGCCGACCCCAACTTGGGCGGTGCAAGGGCCTGGCAAGATCGTCTGCCCGATCCTGCTCTATCATCACATCGGGGCATCCAGTTCACCGGCTGCCTCGACCTATTACGTTGCGCCCGAAGATTTCGAGAGCCAGATGAGAGCACTGCGCGACTGGGGCTACACTTCGATCTCGGTTTCCCAATTGGCCGAAGGCATCACGCACGGCGCGCGGCTGCCCAATCGCCCTGTCGTGATCACCTTCGACGATGGCAACCTGGACGTTTACACCAATGCCTTTCCGATCATGCAGAAATACGGTTTCACCGGTGTGGTGTATATCGTTGCCAACTTTTTATATGCAGACGGCTACCTGGGACTTGACCAGATTCAAGCATTGGCGGCCGCCGGCTGGGAAGTGGGCAGTCACAGTATGACCCACGCCCATTTGCCCTATGACCACAATCGCCTGAATTTCGAGATCGCCCAGTCTCGAATCGAACTTCAGGAGGCATTGGGCGTTCCGGTGATGAGCTTTGCCTATCCTTTTGGCGAGACGGATGCGGTGGTCAGCCAGCAGGTACAGGATTACGGATATACGTCCGCTGTTGGGCTGGGGCTGCCCTGGAACCAGGGCCTGTACAATCTCTACTACTTGAACCGCCGGCCAGTTCCCGGCGGGGTTGACCTGCAAGTGTTTGCATCCTATCTGCCCTGGTCTGGGCCAGTAGAGCTTGTGCCAACGTCTACTTCGACACCATAGGCGCTCTTGTCTACGACCCCATGGCTTTCTAAAGTCCACTTTTGTGTCATGCTGAGGGGCGTTCCCTTCGACAAGCTCACTTGTGCCTGCGGCACTAGTGCAGGCAGGGCAGGCTTTGCCCCGAAGCATCTCCAAGATGGGCCGGGAGACCCCTTCGCAGGCTCAGGGCAAGCTCTTCGGTCGCAAACAGCGCTCCCTCAGGGTGACACGTAGTAGCAAGTTGGTAACTTGCTGTCCACTTTGAAAGCCCTGTTTATGCCCCCCCACGCCCTTGACACCTGTCTGTTTTTGCGGATAATAAGGCCAACAATTGACCCTTTCCAATGGCTTTGACGGAGGAAAGTAGACCAGCGAAAGCTGACAGGGATGCGCCGGGCTTAGACTGAGACCCGCGTTCAGTGGCAACTGGCCGAAGTTCCCTCTTGAGCTGTTCAGGTGAACGTAGCGCAAAATGTCATTTTGCGCAACAAAGTAGTCTGAGCCGCAGTCCCAGCGTTAGAGGGGAAGAGACTAGAGAGTAGAGATTAGTCTCACTAATCTCCAATCTCTCATCTCTGCTCTCTAAAGAGCGAGCTGCGCGAGCGGCTAATTTGGGTGGTACCGCGGGAACCCCTCCCGTCCCATTGTGGGACGGGAGTTTGTTTTATATTTACGATTTGCGATTTACGATTTGCGATTGACGGAGGCAGGTATGCTGGATCAATTGAACGAGATCGAGAGTAAGGCAAGGCAGGCGCTCCAAACGGTGCAAGACGAGGCCGCGCTGGAGACCTGGCGCGTCGCCCACCTGGGGCGCAGCTCGCCGCTGATGACGGTCTTCGACAGGCTGGGGGCCTTGCCGAAGGAGGAGCGTCCGGCCATCGGGAAACGCGCCAACGAGGTGAAAAAGCTGCTCGAAACGGCGCTCGGCCAGAGGTCCGAAGAGATGCGGCAGGCGGCGCTGAAGCGTTCGCTCGGGCAGGAACAGCTCGATGTCAGCCTGCCGGGACGCCCGTTCCCGCTTGGCCGCCTGCATCCCACCACGCAGACGCTGCGCGAGATGTACCGCGTCTTCGGCGACATGGGCTTCCAGGTCTACCGCTCGCGCGAGATCGAGACGGATGAGTTCAACTTCCAGTTGCTCAACTTCCCGCCCGACCATCCCGCCCGCGACATGCAGGACACGTTTTTCATCCAGAGCAGCGACGAACGGGGAGATAACCCGCTCATGCTGCGCACGCACACCTCGCCGGGACAGATCCATGCCATGCGCGAGTATTCGGCGACTGATCCCGATAACCCGCCGCCGGTGCGCATCATCCTGCCGGGCATGTGCTCGCGCTACGAGGAGGTCAATGCCCGCAAGGACATCCAGTTCAACCAACTGGAGGTGCTGGCTGTCGGGCGCGGCATCACCTTTGGCGACCTGAAAGGCACGATTGCCGACTTCGCCCGCCGCATGTTTGGGCAGAACGTCCGCACCCGCTTCCGCGCCTCGTACTTCCCGTTCACCGAGCCGAGCGCCGAAGTGGACGTGGAGTGTTTTTTGTGCGGCGGCCAGGGCTGTCCGGTCTGCAAGGGCAGCGGTTGGCTGGAGATCATGGGCTGCGGCATGGTGCATCCGGTCGTGCTGCGCAATGGCGGCTACGACCCCGAAATTTACTCTGGCTTCGCGGCCGGCATCGGCCCGGAGCGCGTCACCATGCTGCGCTATTACATCGAGGATATTCGCTATTTCTGGGCGAATGATTTGAGGTTCCTGGAGCAGTTTTAGATCAGAGAGTAGAGAGTAGAGAGTAGAGAAGAGAGAGTAGAGAATAGTGATTAGAGGAAAGCATGAGTATTCAAGGATTGCAGCGGCTCGAAGTTTGGCGCAGATCAAAGGATTTCGCGTTG